>CANBWK010000010.1 GCA_947373105.1 Comamonadaceae bacterium
GCCGCCAAAGGAGGTAAACCTTCTTCGTTCATGATGCGCTCGACGTTTTCGACCACCACAATCGCGTCGTCCACCACAATGCCGATCACCAGCACCATGGCAAACATGGTCAGCACGTTGATGGAGTAACCCAACACAAACAAGCAGGCTAAGGTGCCCATTAAAGTAATGGGAACGACCAAAGTGGGAATGATCGTGTAGCGGATATTTTGCAAAAACAAAAACATCACCAGGAATACCAACACCACGGCTTCAAGCAAAGTTACAACGACTTGTTTAATGGAAATTTCAACAAATTTGGAGCTGTCAAAAGGAATGGTGGCTTGTACACCTGGCGGGAAATAAGGGGACAACTCATCCAGTCTTTTGCGAATGGCTTTGGCTGTAGCCAGTGCGTTACCGGTAGGCGAGAGTTGAACGCCAATCCCGCTCGAAGGTTTGCCATTCAAGCGTGTTTGAGGGCTGTAGCTTTGTGCGCCCAATTCAATGCGCGCCACATCTTTGAGTCGAACCGAGGAGCCATCGGGGTTGGCACGCAAAACGACATTGCCAAATTCAGTGGCAGTCGTCAATTGACCTTTGACAACCACGGCTGCAAATATGGATTGACCCGGGAGGTTGGGTAAATCACCGATTGTGCCCGAGGCGACTTGGGCGTTTTGTGCCGCAATGGCTGCAGACACATCACTGGCCGCCAGTCGATAACTCACCAATTTGGCGGGGTCGATCCAGACACGCATTGCCCGTTCGGTGCCAAAAAGCTGCGCTTGCCCCACCCCAGGAACACGTTGAATTTCAGGCAATATATTGCGCGAAGCATAGTCGCCTAAGGCCACGGGATCAAAGTCCGGATTGCTGGACGACAAAATAGTGAAGAGCAAAAAATTGGAGCGCGATTTGTCTACCCGCACGCCTTGCTGGGTCACGGCTTGAGGCAGGCGGGGGGAGGCGCGACTGAGTCGGTTTTGTACATCTACTTGTGCCAAATCAGGGCTGGTTCCGGGTTCAAAGCTCAATGTGATGGAGCCCGTTCCATCGGCTTGCGCCACCGACTCCATGTACAACAAGCCTGGTGAGCCGTTCATTTCGCGTTCAATGACGGACAAAACGCTGTTTTCAAAAGTTTGGGCTGAAGCGCCTGGGTAGGCGGCAGAAACGATGATCGAGGGCGGCGCCACTGATGGGTATTGCGCCACAGGCAATTGCGTGATGGCGACACTGCCCACGGCCAATACGAAAAGTGCGATCACCCATGCAAAGATGGGGCGGTCAATGAAAAAACTTGCCATTGCGAAACCTTAAGGACGAGCCGATGGCTGAGCGGCGGCAGGTGCAGGTTTCCATGCAATCGGTTTGACGGGCGCATCGCCTTTCATTTTCTGAAAGCCTTCGGCCACCACCATCTCGCCTTCTTTCAAACCTTCCAAAACGATCCATTGGCCATCTTTGCTGCCATTGACCTTGATTTTGCGGGTGGTGACTTTCCCATCATTGGCGACGACTTTGACGCTGTCGGTGTCACCAGACCGGAGAACCGCTTGCTGCGGCAGCAAGATGGCTTGAGCAGCGGTGGCTTGTTGGGTTTGCACCCGCACGAACATACCGGGCAGCAGCAAGCCTTTGGGATTGGGGAATTTCGCCCGCAATGTGACCTGACCTGTACTGGAGTCGACAGTTAAGTCCGAAAAAATCAAACGGCCTGTGTGTGGGAAAGCGCTGCCGTCTTCGAGCATCAGTTTGACTGTTGATGCTTGTTCGGCCTTGGTGCTTTGCAACTTACCGCTGGCCAGCGAACTGCGTAAACGCATGACGTCATTGGCCGATTGTGTGAAGTTGACATAAATCGGGTCAATTTGTTGCACTACGGCTAAAGGCGTGACCTCGCCTTGGCCGACCAAGGCCCCTTCGGTGACCAAGGCTCGGCCAACACGACCGGCAATGGGCGAGCGCACTGCGGCGTAGTTGACATTCAGCTGGGCCGTTTCAATGTTGGCTTTGGCAACGGCTACATCCGCTTGCGCTTGCTTAAAAGCAGCCTGTGCACCCACATATTCTTGTTGGCTGATCGCGTTGGCTTCGATCAACGGTTTGTAGCGTTCCGCCAAGGCTTGCGTTTGGTTAAGGTTGGCGTCTGCCTTGGCCAGGCTGGCTTGGGTGCTGTTGAGTGTTGCTTTATAGGGAGCATCGTCTATCTGAAACAGTGCTTGCTCTGCCTTGACATCACTGCCTTCCACAAAATTGATTTTTTGCACAATCCCTGCCACACGCGCACGCACCTGGGCAATGCGATAGGCCTCGGTTCGACCTGGTAATTCGGTGCTCAGGGCCACGCTGGAAAATGCCGTAGTGACAACGCTCACTTCGGGGGGTGGAGGGGCAGAAGAGGCCCCAGCAGGCGCTGAGGGGGTGTTGCTGGCAGGGCAGGCGCTTAACAAGCTTGTCAAACACGCAATGAACCCCAGTTTGCTCATGAAAGCGTATTGCGCGATAGAACGAGGGGACAGGTTTCTTGCAAGCATGCAAAAGCTTTCATTCAGTAGTTCTTGGGACCAACGCAGCCGGTTGTAATCGAGGCGCAGCAAGGGGCATCAAAGGGCACCAACGGATTTCGAGGTGTCAATTTCAGTATAGCAAGGCTGGCCAACCGATTTGGGCTGCTGCTGTGCCAAAATCCCCCGCTTGCTCACGCAAGCTTCACCCTGTGCGCTTGAGTTGCTTAGACACTTTGTTTTTTGAAGTGCAAGCAGCCTCTTTTTTCTGGTTCCTTATGGCAAGTATTCTTCCCGGCACGCTCGGTATTGATTTTGGTACGTCCAACTCGGCCGTTTCGTGGGCGCATGGTGCCCATGCCGCTCAGTTGATCGCGGTGGAAGGCGAAGCCACGACCATACCGACAGCGCTTTTTTTTGATGCCGAGACAGGCCTTACCCATTTTGGCCGCGATGCGTTGGCCATGTACTTGGCTGGGCACGACGGCCGTCTGATGCGTTCGCTGAAGAGCTTGCTGGGCAGCCCCCTGCTGATGGAAAAAACGGCCATCAACCACCAACTGGTCAGCTTTCAAGACATCATTGGTTTCTTTTTAACCGAATTGGTGCAACGAACAGAGGCGCAACTGGGGGGCCTGCCCCGTCGTTTGGTGCTGGGCCGCCCGGTTCACTTTGTGGATGACGACCCTGAGCGCGACCATCAGGCGGAGCACATGCTGCTGCAAGCAGCCAGTCGTTTGGGTTTTGAAGAAATCACTTTCCAACTGGAACCCATTGCTGCGGCATTGGATTACGAACGTCGCTTGAAGAAAGAAGCCACGGTTTTGGTGGTCGACATTGGCGGCGGTACTTCTGACTTTACCGTCGTTCGTCTGGGGCCAGATCGGTTTGCCAAAGGGGATCGCAAGTCCGATATCTTGGCCACAACCGGCGTGCACATTGGCGGTACCGACTACGACAAGCGTTTGAGCCTGGCCCATCTGATGCCGCTGCTCGGCTACAAGCACCTAGGTCCTGATGGGCGAGAAGTGCCCAGTGGTGGTTTCATTGACTTGAGCACTTGGCACTTGATCCATTGGCAGCAGAGTCCCAAGGCTGTGCGCGATGCCCACGCACTGCGTACCAATTACAAAGATGTGCAATTGCATGACCGCTTTATGACCGTATTGCGCCAAAAGTTAGGCCATGGATTGGCACACAGTGTGGAGCAAGCCAAGATCGGTTGCTCTGGCAGCGATTTGCCGCAAGTGATGGATTTGTCCTTGGTGCAAGACCATTTGGTGGCAGAAATGTCCGCGCACACCGTGGCTGAACATCTACAAGCCCTGTTTCTTGAAGTGGTTGCTTGCGGCCAAACATGCGTGCAACTTGCTGGGCTTAAAACATCACAGATTGATGCGGTCTACATGACCGGTGGTTCTTCGGCGCTCCAGCCTTTTCAGGCCGCGTTGCGCCTGGCTTTTCCGGGTGTGGATTTGGTCACCGGCGATTTGTTCGGTGGCGTAGCTTCTGGCTTGGCTTACTCGCAATGAATTAGCTTTTAGAGACGTTCACAATTGTCCGGCTTGTGTGAATTTTTCTCTTTTGTCGCGTGAGCTTTTTCGGCCTCAATTACTGAACCCATGAGACCGTTGGGCGCTTAAGCAAGGCGGGGTTTGGCTAAACTGTGCCTTTCCTCCAGCACCAGAAAGTGACTCATGTCTCAGCTCCCACTTACCATTGCGACCACAGACTACGATCATTTTCGTGACTTTCGATCCGGCGTGGTCAAGGCCGAAGGCATTGACCTGAATTGGTTGAACCTGGGGCACCATGAATGTTTTGCCCGTTTCACGGCCAACCGCGAGTTTGACCTGTCCGAATTGTCATTCGCCAAGTTCACCACCCAGGTCACCCGAGCCGACAGCGATATCATCGGTTTGCCCGTGATCTGTTCACGCCTATTTCGGTTCAGCTCTTTTTATGTGAACAAAAAAAGCGGCATCAAATCGGTGCAGGACCTCATTGGCAAAAAAGTGGGTTCACCCGAATGGGCGCATTCGGCTGCGGTCTACATGCGCGGTTGGATGCACAACGACATGGGCGTGAAATTGACAGACGTGCATTGGTACCAAGCCGGAGCCAACGCGCCAGGTCGTGAAGAAAAAGTCGAATTGTCATTGCCTGAGGGCTTGAAGTTGACCCGTGTGGCTGACAAGTCTTTGAGCGACATGCTGGCTTCGGGCGAGATCGACTGCGCCATCATTGCGCGCCCCCCGACCTGCTTTTTGGAAGGGCACCCGGACGTGGTCCGACTGTTCCCAGACTTCCTGGACATGGAGGACGAGTACTACGACCGCACCAAAGTCTGGCCGATCATGCACATCATTGCGATGAAGAAAAGTATTCTTGATGCGCACCCTTGGGTGGCGCGTAATATGTACAACGCCTTTCAGGAGTCCAAGCGCCGCAGCATTGAACGCATCATGGACCCGGCTGTATCGCGCTACCCCGTGCCTTGGCTTACAACCTACGCGCGCAAGATGCGCGACAAAATGGAAAATGGCGATACCTTTCCCTACGGCATTGAAGAAAACCGCGCCACTTGGGAGTTGATGGCCAAGTACACCTTCCAGCAAGGCATTGCCCACCGCCAATTCACCCCTGAAGAAATTTTTCCGCAAGGCATGATGACCAAGGTCGTGATTTAAGGAGTACCGCATGTCAGACATAAACGCTCTCAAGCAGCAGTTGGTCAACTGCATTCGCATGCTCGAAAACTCGGACATCATTGACTACAACGGCCATGCCAGTATTCGCGTGGGTGACCGCATGCTGATCAACATCGGTTCTTGCCAACGCTCCCAGCTCACGGTGAAAGACATTTGCACCATTGACATGGAGGGTCATGTGATCGAAGGCGAAGGCAAACCACCGCTGGAGTTTCATTTGCATGCCGGTATTTACCGTGTGCGTCCAGATGTTCATGCGGTGGTGCATGCGCACCCCAAGTGGTCGACCTTTTTAAGCATGGCCGGGCATCCCTATTTGCCGGTTTATGGTCAGGGATCCTTGGTGTATCCGATGCCCTTACTGGACTCACCCAACTCCATCAACACCAAAGCCATGGCCGACCGCTTGGCCGCAACTTTGGGCGACCGGCCTGCCGCAATGATGAAATCACATGGCGCTGTGACTGTGGGTAAAAACATGGTGGAAGCTTTTGTGCTGGCCAACTACATGGAAGAGAACGCCTACCGCCAGTACATGGCGATGCAAATTGGCAAACCCTACGAGTTCTCAGAACACGAAATCGCCATGTGCCGCGAAAAGCTCTGGAATGAAGCCCTGTTCAAACGCGCCTGGGATCACTTCAGCGCCAAAGCAGGTTTAGCGATTTAAGCCAGGATGCTTTGCTCCACCAAGGAGCGAAGTTCATCCGTCACGCTGGGCTCGATCCCGAACCAGGCCTTCCAGCCCAAGGGGCCTTGGTGCAAGAGCATGCCCAAGCCGTTGATCGTGCGGTTACCGCGCAGTCGGGCCAGCTCCAGAAACGGTGTTTCCAGCGGGATATACACCACATCAGCAACCAAAGCCGACAAGGGCAGCAGCGACAGGTCAACGTCCAGTGCGGGTTGCCCCACCATGCCTTGGCTGGTGGTGTTGACCACCATGGCCGCACCGGCCATCAGCTCATGGCGTACATCCCAAGGGTAAGCCGAGATGGGGCCGCCGATGTCAGTCGCCACGGTTTGCGCGCGTTCTAAATTTCGGTTGACCAAGCGAATTTCTGTCGCTCCTGCCTGAATCAGGCCATAACACACTGCGCGGCAAGCGCCGCCCGCGCCCAGAACCACCACGGGTCCGGCATCTGCTCGCCATGTGGGGTCTGATTGTTGCAGGTTGCGAATGAAACCGGGTGCATCGTTGTTGCTGCCCACCAGCCGTCCATCGGAATGCGCCACCACGCAACTGATGGCGCCAATTTTGCGCGCAGTCTCGTCAATTTCGTCCACGATTGACATGGCCTCTTGCTTGTGGGGAATGGTCAAGTTGCATCCCGCAAAGCCCAAGGGCTGAAGGGCGCGCAGTGCCGCTTCCAGTTTGTCTGGCTCCACAGCCAAAGGGAGGTAAGTGCCTTGTAAGCCTTGCTGCTTGAACCAGTAGTTGTGGATCATGGGCGAGCGCGAGTGCATCACGGGCCAGCCCATGACGCCGGCCAAAAGTAGTCGATTAGGTGAGGTCATTTTCTTGGCGTTTTAGGGCAGGGAAGCAGGCGCAATTGAAGCCCCTTCTATCTTGTGTTTTTTGAGCGATGCGGCCACAAAACCACTGCTTTTCATTTCTTCAACATAAAGGCGTAAGTAGCGCTGCGCTTCAGGGGCTCTGTCTTTAGGCAGGCCCATGGCCTGCTCAATCACCATAAAACGCCCCGGCAGCAAACGCAGGTTGGGCAGGCGTGCGGCATCAAACTCAAGTTGTTGTTTGACGCCTGCGGCAACTTCTAATTTTTCTTTCAGGAAGAAATCCACCGTGGTGGGGGAGGTTGGTGCCCGTTGCAATTGCGCTTGTTTGATTTCACGGGTCAGGAACAAATCGTAGGCGCTGCCTTTGCCAACGGCAATGCGTAAACCGGTGCGGTCCACCTCCTCGTTCTTTTGAATGGCAGAGTCCTTTGCAACCAAATAACTGCCTTCAATCAATACATAGGGCGCAGTGAAGGCGATACCTTGACCGCGAACCGGGTCCACGGCAAAAAACCCGATGTCTGCTTTGCCGTGGGTCACAGCATCCACCGACTTGCCCGCCGAATCAAACACGACCAACTCCAAGCCCAAACCCAAACGGCGGGCCAGCTCGGTCGCAAGATCTACCGACACGCCCACGGGTTGACCCGAGGTCGCATCCTTCTGGGCCAAGATGGGGTTGCCCAAGTTGATTGAGGCTCTCAGGTTCCCCATAGGGGCAAATTGTTGGGGCAGGGTGGTCATGTTTTGGGCAAAGCTCAAATGAGAAGTCAGGCACCAGCTCAAGGCCAGAGTCCAGCGGTACAGTCGAATGGAAAGCATGGCAGTTCCTCTGTTCACAGAGGCCTAGTTTGGCAGGCTTTTGAGTGTGAGAAGACTTCTTGCCCTCATTCCGGACTAAAGAGAAACCCTGATGTGATTTTTTCTCTCGATGGATAGCATGGAAACACTAAGTCGCTCTATGGTGAGTGACTCTTTTCAAGGAAAGCACAATGAAATTGAATTTATTGAAAAATGCACTTGCTCAAACGGTGCTGATGACGGGTATTGTGTTGCTGGGCCTGAGTGGTTGCAGCACACCCGCACAGGAAAAATCCGTTGCCACGGGTGGTAAGACAGAGCTTTTGTGGCTGGGGCAAGCAGGTTTTCGCATCAAATCGCCTGAAGGCAAAACCATTGTCATTGACCCCTGGCTGACCGGTGGCCCTAAAACGCCTGCGGCCATCAAAGCCGACTTTTCAGCCCTGGGCAAGATCGACCTTTTGCTCGTGACCCATGGTCACGTCGACCATTTGGGCGATGCGCCCGCCTTGGCCAAACTCAACAACACCGTGTTGTACGGCCCCGCAGACATGGTCACACCGCTCATCACCTTGGGCTTGATCCCCGCCAATTTGGGGCATCGTTTCAACAAAACCGGCAACGTCAAGCCATTGCCAGGCATCAAAGTCACTGCGGTTGCTGCGGAGCATTCATCTTTGATCGTCTTCAATAACCCTACCACTGGCAAACCCGAGTCGCATCCCGCCGGCGAAGCCATGGGCTACATCGTGGAGTTGGAAAACGGTTTCAAAATCTGGCACATGGGCGATACCGGTTTGTTTGGCGACATGAAGTTTATTTTTGACCGCTATAAGCCAGATCTGGTGTTGATCCCGATCGGTGGCAACTTCACCATGGACCCGGAAGACGCAGCCTATGCCATGAAAAACTGGATCCCTGCCAAACAGGTTATTCCGATGCACTACAACTCCAATCCTTTAACCAAAGGCACCTTGGCAGAGTTTGAAGCCGCCATGAAGGGCAGTAGCAGCAAGGTGGTCCCGATGACCGAAGGTCAAACCCTGACGTTTTGATAAGTTCAGGTGTGAAATCAGGCGTATCCTAGACGTCTGATTTCATTGATGTCTAGGTTTTCCCATGTTGTACAAATTCAAATCCAAAGCCACCAGTGACTTGATCATGCTGGAGCCAGATGGCAAGCGGCTTTTGAGCATTATTCGCAACGATGATTCAAGCAAAGGCATCTTGACGCCTGAGCAGTTACCTCTGGCCATCAAGGCGCTTGAGGTGGCCATTGCTTTGGAGGAAGTCAGGGTCGCTGATGCGCTTTCAGCGCAGAAAGAGGCGGGGGCGACGCCAGAGGGCAAGGTGTCTTTTCGCGAGTCTGAAACAGTCAGTCTCAAGCGGCGTGCTCAGCCCATGCTGGAGATGTTGCGAAGAAGCTTGTCAGCCCAAGCCGATGTGGTCTGGGGCGTTTAATCCGAAGTGACGCTCAAGGCTTGAAAGCCTGGCCCGTGAGTTTGAACCCCGCTGCGATACCGCGTTTTTTGAACCACCCCTGGTTCATCTCCAATACAAACCGGACAGGTTTTGTCGAGCAGTGTGAGTCATCAGATTGCGGCTTCATGTCGGCTAAGTTCACGATGGTGCCGTCATCTTCTACAAAGGCAGCTGTCAACGCTGTCAGTGTGTTGCGCATCCAAAAGCACTGAACCGAAGCTTGCTCAAACACAAAGAGCATGCCTTCATTGATGGGCAAATCTTTGCGCCACATGAGCCCGATTTGCCTTTGCTCAGGCGTCATAGCCAATTGGGTGTCAATCAAATGCATCCCCGCGCCAATTTTGATGCGTTGCAACTGTGTTTGAGCTTGCCCCTGAGCTGGGCTCAAGGCAGGTGCCATGGCGAGTGCAAGGCCGATCAAAAGAGATGTTTTGCGGACCGAAGCGCCAAATGAAAACATGAACATTCCATCCAAAAGGGGTCAAGGCTGGAGTGTAAACTGAGCCATTGCCATCTGACAAAAACAAGCTCATGTCTTCATTCATTCAAGTCCCGCCACAAGGCCAAAAAATCACAGTCAATGCGGACATGACCCTGAATGTGCCCTCGATGCCCATCATCCCTTTTATTGAAGGGGATGGCACAGGGCGTGACATCACCCCCGTGATGATCCGTGTGGTCGATGCTGCTGTGAGCAAAGTCTATGCTGGAGCCCGTCAAATTCAGTGGATGGAAGTGTTTGCGGGTGAAAAAGCGATTGCACTCTATGGTGATCATGTGGGCTTGCCCGCAGAAACGCTGGCCGCCTTGAAGGACTATGTCGTTTCAATCAAAGGCCCGCTCACCACGCCCGTCGGAGGCGGTATCCGCTCGCTGAACGTCACTTTGCGTCAAGCGCTGGATTTGTATGTTTGCCAGCGTCCCGTCAGGTATTTTTCGGGTGTCCCATCGCCGCTCAAAGAACCTGAAAAAACCAACATGGTGATCTTCCGAGAAAATTCGGAAGATATTTACGCCGGCATTGAGTTCGAAGCCGAGAGCGAAGGCGCCCAAAAACTGATTCAATTTTTGACCGTTGAGATGGGGCACAAATTGCGGTTCCCCGGCACATCGGGCATTGGCATCAAACCCGTTTCGCGCGAAGGCACCGAGCGCTTGATGCGCAAAGCCATTCAGTACGCGATTGATCACAACAAACCCAGTGTGACAGTGGTGCATAAAGGCAACATCATGAAATACACCGAGGGTGCATTCCGCGATTGGGCCTATGCCTTGGCGCAAAAAGAATTTGGTGCTGTCTTGATTGACCACGGTCCCTGGTGCCAGCTAAAAAATCCCAAAACCGGCAAACCGATTGTGGTCAAAGATGTGATTGCTGATGCTTTTTTGCAACAAATATTGATGAGACCAGCCGAATATGCGGTGGTGGCGACCCTGAATCTGAATGGTGACTATTTGTCCGATGCGTTGGCCGCGCAGGTCGGTGGCATTGGCATTGCACCGGGTGCTAATTTGTCGGATTCGGTGGCTTGTTTTGAGGCCACCCACGGTACTTCCCCCAAATATGCAGGTAAAGACTACGTCAACCCCGGCTCCATGATCTTGTCAGCCGAGATGATGCTGCGTCACATGGGCTGGTGTGAGGCGGCAGACTTGATTATCTCGGCCATGGAAAACGCCGTTGCCAGTAAGCGAGTGACTTACGACTTTGCGCGCTTGATGGACGGCGCCACCCAAGTCAGTTGCTCTGGCTTTGGGCAGGAAATGATCGATCAGATGTGATCAGTAGCGGGGGTGCCTGTGGAGGGCGTTTCGTCTTGGATATTGACGGCCGTCAGGCCCTTGGGCCCATCGGCGATGTCAAATGTGACCCGGTTACCTTCTTTCAGGCTTTTGTAGCCCTCCATGGTGATGGCTGAAAAATGCGCAAAAACGTCTTCTCCACCGCCATCAGGCGAGATGAAGCCAAATCCTTTTGCGTCATTGAACCATTTCACTTTTCCTGATGCCATGCTTGTCTCCGACTTTTTTGTGGCTTCAGTGTTGCTGTCACCGGGTTAAATTGTCAATTCGCACTTTTCCTAAGCCTGCGCGCCTAATCCGATGTCATTTGTGAAAATTGTTGCACTTTTTGGCAAGGTCATTGGCACCGCATGCCAAGAATGGGCCTCAGGGTCGATAGAATGAAATTTATGGCAACTCGAAAACCTGTTTCCCCTGCGATAACCCCCCAACCCAACCGATCGACGGACGGTGGTGATGCTTTGGTACTGGACCGCATCACCGAAAAGGTCAAACCACCCCAAATGTTCCAGGTTCTCATGCTGAATGACGATTTCACACCCATGGAGTTTGTGGTGTTGGTCATTCAGGAATTCTTCAGCAAAGACCGTGAATCGGCCACCCAAATCATGCTCAAGATACATTTAGACGGCAAAGCCGTTTGCGGCGTGTACTCCAAAGATGTGGCAGCCACCAAGGTGGACCAGGTTCTGGATGCGGCCAAGCAAGCGGGACACCCCTTGCAATGTGTTTCTGAGCCTGTTGAATAAACCAAATCTGCCCCAAAGTAACCCCTATTCACCCCTAGAGAAGGCATAAGGAAATCACATGATTGCCCAAGAACTTGAAGTTAGCTTGCACATGGCCTTCGTGGAAGCGCGTCAGCAACGCCATGAGTTCATCACGGTGGAGCATTTGCTGCTCGCCCTGTTGGACAACCCCAGCGCTGCAGAAGTATTACGCGCCTGTTCAGCCAACATTGACGACCTGCGCAAATCGCTGGCCGGCTTCATCAAAGACAACACCCCTCAGGTGGCTGGCACCGAAGAGGTGGACACACAGCCCACCCTGGGCTTTCAGCGCGTGATTCAGCGTGCCATCATGCATGTGCAATCCACCGGCAATGGCAAAAAAGAAGTCACCGGTGCCAATGTGTTGGTTGCCATTTTTGGTGAAAAAGACTCGCATGCGGTGTACTACCTCCACCAGCAAGGCATCACGCGTTTGGATGTGGTCAACTTCATTGCCCACGGCATCCGCAAGAGTGACCCGCCTGAAGCCGCCAAGCCAGATACGCCCAGCAACCCCGAAGCCGAAGAGCAGGGCGGTGGCGAGCGCAACGAAAAAGCGTCACCGCTGGAGCAGTACACCCAAAACCTGAATCAAGCGGCCAAAGACGGCAAGATCGACCCCCTGATCGGTCGTGAATATGAGGTGGAGCGCACGATCCAGATCTTGTGCCGTCGCCGCAAAAACAACCCCCTGTTGGTCGGTGAGGCCGGTGTGGGCAAAACCGCCATTGCAGAGGGCCTGGCCTGGCGCATCACCCAAGGTACCGTGCCCGAAATCCTGGCTGAAGCCAACGTGTATTCGCTCGACATGGGCGCTTTGTTGGCCGGCACCAAGTACCGTGGCGACTTTGAACAACGCCTCAAAGGCGTGCTCAAAGCCCTCAAAGACAAGCCCAATGGCATTTTGTTCATCGATGAGATTCACACCCTGATCGGTGCAGGCGCTGCTTCGGGCGGAACCCTGGACGCGTCCAACCTGCTCAAGCCTGCTTTGTCCAATGGGCAACTCAAATGCATCGGTGCCACCACCTTCACCGAGTACCGTGGCATTTTCGAAAAAGACGCCGCTTTGTCACGCCGCTTCCAGAAAGTCGATGTGGTTGAGCCGACGGTGTCTGAAACAGTGGACATACTCAAAGGCCTGAAGTCGCGTTTTGAAGAGCACCACAACGTCAAATACGCTGTAGCCGCTTTGCAGGCCGCCGCCGAGTTGTCGGCCAAGTTCATCAACGACCGCCATTTGCCCGACAAGGCGATTGACGTGATCGACGAAGCCGGTGCCGCACAGCGCATCATGGTCGCCTCCAAGCGCAAAAAGACCATTGGCAAGGCTGAGATCGAAGACATCGTGGCCAAGATTGCCCGGATTCCGCCGGCCAATGTCTCCAACGACGACCGCAGCAAGCTGCAAACCATCGAGCGCGACTTAAAAAGCGTGGTCTTTGGCCAAGACAAAGCCCTCGAAGTGCTGGCCTCGTCCGTCAAGATGGCCCGCTCAGGTTTGGGTAAAACTGACAAGCCGATTGGCTCCTTTTTGTTCTCTGGCCCCACCGGCGTGGGCAAAACCGAAGCGGCCAAACAACTGGCCTACATCTTGGGCATCGAGCTCATCCGCTTTGACATGTCTGAGTACATGGAACGCCATGCGGTCAGCCGCTTGATCGGTGCGCCTCCGGGCTATGTCGGCTTTGACCAAGGCGGCCTGCTGACCGAAGCGGTCACCAAAAAGCCGCATTGCGTGCTCTTGCTCGACGAAATCGAAAAAGCCCACCCAGACATCTACAACGTGCTCTTGCAGGTGATGGACCACGGCACCTTGACCGACAACAACGGACGCAAAGCCGACTTCCGCAACGTGATCATCATCATGACCACCAACGCGGGTGCCGAGACGATGAACAAGGCCACCATTGGCTTTACGAATCCGCGTCAGGCGGGTGACGAAATGGGCGACATCAAGCGCCTGTTCACCCCTGAGTTCCGTAACCGCTTGGATTCGATGGTCAGCTTTAAAGCGCTGGACGAAAACGTCATCATGCGCGTGGTTGATAAATTCTTGCTGCAACTGGAAACCCAGTTGTCCGAGAAAAAAGTGGACGTCACATTCACCGACAAACTGCGCAAATTCTTGGCCAAGAAGGGCTTCGATCCGCTCATGGGCGCCCGCCCGATGCAGCGCTTGATTCAGGACACGATTCGCAAGGCCCTGGCCGACGAGCTGCTCTTTGGCCGCCTGATCGACGGCGGCCGCCTGGAGGTGGACATCGACGACAAAGACGAAGTCTTGCTGGACATCACGCCGCTGCCCAAGAAAGAGGGTCGATCGGCCAAGTCGGAGCCTACGGAGCCGGCAGAGGCTTAAAGCCCAGCTGAAATGAACTAACCGCCAACTCAGAAATGATTGGCGGTTTTTTTGTGACTGTTTGAGAAGTACGGGAGAATTGATGTCCGCTATAAGTGCTTGCCGGTACGGGCTCTGGTCTTGACGATCAATGCGTGTGGGACTAACATTGTTGCAACTGGAGAATTTCATGGAAATTGCTATTCGCAACATCGGTAACAGCAAAGGTGTGGTGTTACCTAAGCCGTTTCTGGCCCAGGTCGGGCTGGACGGTCAGTCAACAGCCATCATCGAAGTCGAAAATGGTTCTATCGTCCTGCGCAAGCCCGCCCAGACCGTTCGTGCGGGCTGGGCGGAGGCGGCGGCGGTTTTGTCAGCAAAAGGGGGGGGTGATCTGCTGATGGGAGAGTTCGGAAATGTGGACGACGCGGAGTTGAGCTGGTGAAGCGCGGTGAAATTTGGCTCGTGAACTTGGACCCGACAGTGGGCAGTGAAATCAAGAAGTCACGCCCCTGCGTTGTGGTATCTCCGGCAGAGTTGAATGACAATCTGCGAACAGTGATCGTTGCGCCCATGACTTCAAGGGGTTATGCCGCTCCGTTTCGAGTGCCTGTCACGCATGCTGGCGTCAAGGGCTTGATCGTGTTGGACCAGCTTCGTACTGTGGACAAGGCACGGCTGGTCAAACGGATGAGCGCAGTGTCCCCAAAGACATTGACTACCGCGTTGACAACCCTTCAAGAGATATTCGCAGCGTAAAAGTCCTGTGCTGTCCACTTCATTCTGAAGGGGCGGATTGCCTTTAACGCCGCCTTCCACCGCCTCCCAGCAGCGACCCCAGCACCCCCCGCACAATCTCACGGCCTATTGACGAGCCCACGGTTCGCACCGCGCTTTTGACCACCAGTTGGGCAATGCCGTCGCGGTGGCCGCCGCGTGGGCCGTCGGTGCCAAACAGCAAGTTGGACATGCTGCCCATCAGGCCACCGCTGGAGGGCGCTAGTTCGGTTGTTCCGGCTTGCTGTGGAAGGCCTGCGGCCGATGCAGCTGCGGCACTCAAGCTCGCACCTTTGGCTTTGAGGACTTCGTAGGCCGATTCGCGGTCCAGCATTTGTTCGTAAACACCAGCCACTAAAGAGTTGTCTCGCAGGGCTTTGCGTTGCTCGGGCGTGATGGGGCCAATCTGGCTGCCCGGGGGCACCACAAATACGCGTTCGGTTTCGGTCGGTCGACCTTTGTCATCCAGAAAACTAATCAAGGCCTCGCCAACGGCCAATTCGGTAATGGCCGCCTCAATGTCCAGTCCGGCTTTGGGGCGCATGGTTTGCGCTGAGGCCTTGACCGCTTTTTGATCGCGCGGTGTGAAGGCACGCAAGGCGTGCTGAACACGGTTGCCTAATTGGCCTAAAACAGCATCCGGAATGTCCAGCGGGTTTTGCGTCACAAAATACACACCCACACCTTTGGAGCGCACCAGGCGCACCACCAGCTCAATCCGGTCGACCAAGGCTTTGGGCGCTTCGTTGAACAGCAAATGCGCTTCGTCAAAAAAGAACACCAGTTTGGGTTTGTCGGGATCGCCGATTTCGGGCAGTTGCTCAAACAGCTCAGACAGCATCCACAGCAAGAAGGTGGCGTACAAACGGGGCGAATTAAGCAGCTTGTCGGCGGCCAGGATGTTGATCACACCTTGGTTGTCCACGGTCTGCATGAAGTCCTGGATATTGAGCATCGGCTCACCGCAGAACTGGTCGCCGCCTTGCTGTTCAATTTGCAGTAACCCGCGCTGGATGGCACCAATGCTGGCCGCGCTGATGTTGCCGTAGTCGGTGGTGAATTCTTTGGCGTGCTCTCCCACATGGCTCAACATGCTGCGTAGGTCTTTCATGTCGAGCAGCAACAAACCATTGTCATCGGCGATTTTGAAGACCAAATTCAGCACGCCCGCTTGGGTCTCGTTCAGGTTGAGCATGCGCGTGAGCAGCAGGGGGCCCATGTCACTGATGGTGGCCCGTACCGGATGGCCTTGCTCGCCAAACACATCCCATAGGGTGGTGGGGCAGGCGGTTGGTTCGGGGGGCGTGATGCCTCGGTTCGCCAACGATTCGGCGAGTTTGCCCCCGATGTGTCCGGTTTGACTGATGCCCGTCAGGTCACCTTTGACATCCGCCATGAAGACCGGCACGCCTATGGCAGAGAAGCTTTCGGCCAGTTTTTGCAGTGTGACTGTTTTGCCGGTGCCCGTGGCGCCCGTGATCAAACCATGGCGATTGGCCAAGCGGGCCAAGAGTTCACATTCGGTTTTGGCGTTGCGGGCGATGAGCATGGAATCTGACATAAGCTCCCTTTTGCGGTGAAAGTAAAATTACAGACTGTAGATTAAATCAAGAACCAAGGAAACGACGATGGCTGGCCACAGTAAATGGGCGAATATTCAGCACCGCAAGGGCAGACAAGACGAAAAACGCCAGCGCATCTGGACCCGGGTTGTTCGCGAAATCATGGTGGCAGCCCGAACAGGCGGGGGCGATGTCTCCGCCAACCCGCGTTTGCGACTGGCCATTGAAAAGGCGAAAGCGGCCAACATGCCGGCCGACACCATCAAGCGCAACGTCGACAAAGCGACCGGTAACCTCGAAGGCGTCAGTTATGAAGAAATTCGCTATGAAGGCTACGGCATCGGCGGCGCGGCGGTGATTGTGGACACCATGACCGACAACCACGTTCGCACCGTGGCCGAGGTGCGGCATGCTTTCAGCAAATACGGGGGCAACCTGGGCACAGATGGATCGGTGGCTTTTCAGTTTAAAAACTGTGGGCAATTGATTTTTGCGCCGGGCACCAATGAAGACAAAGTCATGGACGTGGCTTTGGAGGCGGGTGCCGAAGATGTCATCACGGACGAAGAGGGCGCTATTGAGGTACTCACTTTGCCCCTTGAGTTTGAAGCCGTAAAAAACGCCCTTGAAGCTGCAGGCCTGGTGCCCGACATGGCCGAGGTCACGATGCGGGCAGAAAACTCGATTGCGTTGGCTGGGGATGACGCCGCACGCATGCAAAAACTGCTGGATGTGCTGGAAGATCTGGACGATGTGCAAAACGTCTTTCATAACGCAGAAATTTCGGAATAAGGGCCGTTGTCATGAAGGTTTTGGTTATAGGCGGCGGTGGCCGTGAGCACGCATTGGCGTGGAAATTGTCTCAGTCGCAACGTGTTCAGCAGGTCTATGTGGCCCCCGGCAATGGGGGTACGGCACGCGACAAACACCTCATCAATGTGCCGATCACCGATATTGCGGCCTTGCGCCAATGGGTGGTTGAAAACCGCATTGAACTGACCGTGGTGGGCCCAGAAGCCCCTTTGGCGGCGGGCATCGTGGACGATTTTCGTGCCCATGGGT
This sequence comes from Comamonadaceae bacterium, assembly GCA_947373105.1. Lineage (GTDB taxonomy): Bacteria > Pseudomonadota > Gammaproteobacteria > Burkholderiales > Burkholderiaceae_C > Limnohabitans_A. Next base: position 17,317 of record CANBWK010000010.1, read on the forward strand.
TGCGCATTTTTGGTCCTACGCAAGCTGCCGCGCAGTTGGAAAGCTCCAAAGCTTTTTCCAAGGCGTTCATGCAGCGCCACCGCATCCCAACGGCGGAATTTGAAACTTTCACCGATGCCGCTTTGGCTCACGCTTATGTGGACCTGAAAGGTGCCCCAATTGTGGTGAAAGCCGATGGCCTGGCCGCAGGCAAAGGGGTGGTTGTGGCCATGACTTTGCAAGAAGCCCATGAGGCCATTGACTTCATGCTGATCGATAACACTTTGGGCGTGGCGCACAACGCAGGCGGTGCGCGGGTGGTTATTGAAGAGTTTTTGATCGGCGAAGAGGCCAGCTTCATTGTGTTGTGTGATGGCAAAAACGTGGTCGCCATGGCCACCAGCCAAGACCACAAGCGGTTGCAAGATGGTGACCAGGGCCCCAATACGGGTGGCATGGGCGCTTATTCACCGGCCCCAGTGGTGACCGCTGAGGTACACGCCAGAGCACTGCGCGAGGTGATTTTGCCGACCATTCGCGGCATGGAAAAAGACGGCATCACCTACACCGGGTTTTTGTATGCGGGCTTGATGATCGACCCTCAAGGCCAACTCAAAACCCTTGAATTCAATTGTCGTATGGGCGACCCCGAAACCCAACCCATCATGATGCGCTTGAAGACCGACTTGCTGGAGGTGATGCTTGCCGCCACTTCGGGTGGTTTGGACAAGGTGGAGTTGGTGTGGGATCGCCGCGTGGCCATGGGCGTGGTGCTGGCAGCTGCCGGTTACCCGGTGTCGCCACGCAAAGGCGACGTGATCTCTGGTTTGCCTGCAGATGCGTCAGAGGCGGTGGTGTTTCATGCGGGTACCCATGAACAAGACAGTCAATGCCTGACCAGTGGTGGACGTGTGTTGTGCGTCACTGTGTTGGCTGACTCGGTCCGTCAAGCCCAACAAAAAGCCTACGAAGTGACGCAAGGCATACATTTTGACGGCATGCAGTTCCGGCGCGACATCGGCTTTCGGGCGATCAAGCCCTGAGCAAGCGAGCAGATGTTGCAGGACGTGCATCCAGTGACCTTTGAGGGCTCAGCTGTGGCCCGCTGGATTTTGCAGCGAGCCGGTTGGACCATTTGCTTTGGTGGATTTCCCACATTACAAGGGGTCGCAATTGTATATCCACACACCAGTAATTGGGATTTTGTGGTGTTGATTGTGGCCAAATGGGCTATGGGTGTGCAGGTTCGTTTTTGGGGCAAAGACAGCCTTTTTCGAATTCCGTTGCTCGGCCCTTGGCTGCGTTGGCTTGGCGGCATTCCCATTGACCGCAATTCTTCACAAGGCGCTGTGGGTGAGATGCTGGTCTTAATGAAGGACCACAAAGCCCAAGACAAGCTCTTGTGGTTGGGCCTTTCCCCAGAGGGGACGCGAAAAAAAGCGCTCGCTTGGCGAAGTGGTTTTTACCAAGTGGCGTATGGCGCTGAGGTGCCTGTGGCCGTGATTGCCTTGGACTATGGCCAAAAGTGCATCCGCGCCACAGACTTTGTGAGACTGACGGGTGATGTGGATGCCGATTACCATCGTGTGTCTGAAATTTACAAAAATGTTCAAGGCTTGCATGCTGAGTTCGCAACCCCAGTGAAACCCTTGTCCGCCATTGACGCGTAATGGATTTTTTAAAACAAGCTACATCATGACCGACGAATTTGATATTTCCGCCGCTCGAAGCTATTTGACGGGGTTGCAGCAACGCATCACTTCGGCACTGAACGCAATCGACGATACGCCTTTCATTGTGGACGCTTGGCGCAAAGAGGCGCATGAACCCTTGCAAGGCAATGGCATCACCATGATGATGGAGGGGGGGGCGGTCTTTGAGCGGGCAGGGTGCGGCTTTTCGCATGTGACTGGACCTAAGTTGCCGCCATCGGCCACTTCACACCGTCCTGAGTTGTCAGGCGCACCTTTTGAAGCCATGGGGATGTCACTGGTTTTCCATCCACGCAACCCTTATGCGCCCACCGTTCACATGAACGTGCGGATGATTGCCGCCAAGCCCGAAGGTTTGGCGGCAGTCGCCTGGTTTGGCGGCGGCATGGACCTGACGCCTTATTACGGGTTTGACGAAGATGCGGTTCATTTTCACCAGACTTGCAAGTCTTCCTTGGCGCCTTTTGGTGAAGACTTGCATCCCCGCTTCAAAGCCTGGTGTGACACTTATTTTTGCAACAAACATCGACAAGAGCAGCGCGGTGTCGGAGGGATCTTCTTTGACGATTTTTCCGAACTCGGCATGCAGCAGAGTTTTGCCATGCTGCAAAGCGTGGGCGATTCATTTATAACTTCTTACATGCCGATTGTGGAGCGTCGCAAGGACTTGCCCTACGGTCAAAGAGAGCGAGACTTTCAGTTGTATCGCCGGGGTCGGTACGTGGAATTTAATTTGGTCTGGGACCGTGGCACCCACTTTGGCTTGCAATCGGGTGGGCGCACAGAGTCAATTTTGTTGTCAATGCCGCCCTTGGTGAGTTGGTCTTACAACCACCAGTCACTGCCAGGCTCACCTGAAGAGCAGCTTCTCAGCCACTTTTTGGTGCCCAAGGACTGGGTGTGAGTGATTTGAGCCATGCCAGCATCAAGCGCATCGGCCTGTACGGTGGTGCCTTTGATCCGCCGCATGTGGCGCACAGGACCTTGGCGCAAGCCGCTGTGGAGCAACTTGAGTTGGACACCTTGTTGATTCTCCCGACAGGCCAAGCATGGCATAAGGAGCGCGGCTTGACTCCTGCCCATCACCGTTTGGCCATGACCCGTCTGGCCTTTCATGATTTACCCCACTCAATGATCGATGATCGTGAGGTTCTGCGCCCGGGCCCGACCTATACCGTGGACACTTTGCGAGAGCTGGCCCAAGAAAATCCAACGGCCCAATTGTTTTTGGTGATGGGTGAAGATCAGGCCAAATCCTTGCACACTTGGCATGAAATAGAGGAAATCTACCGATTGGCTATAATTGGGGTCGCTGAGCGTGATGCTCCCGATTTACCTTTGACGCAAAGTCAAGCTCGTTCGCAGGATAAGGATCCTGCTATTCAAGGGGATTTTCGTGCCATTGTGCTCCCCCTGATGCCGCACAGCGCCACCGACATCCGCACACGCGTGGCGTCGGGCCAATCCCTCAATGCACTGGTCTGCGATGCCGTTGCAAGCTATATTCAAGATAACCACCTTTACCCGACTGCCCGATGAACGATACCGCTGCCAAAAAAGATGTGACCAAACTCCAACGCGCCATTGTGGACGCACTTGAAGATGTGAAAGCGCAAGACATTCAGGTGTTCGACACAGAACACCTATCGGCGCTGTTTGAGCGCGTGGTCGTGGCCTCCGGTACCTCTAACCGGCAGACCAAAGCCTTGGCTGCAAGCGTGCGTGACAAAGTGCGTGATGCCGGTTTCCCCAAGCCCCGCATGGAGGGTGAAGACAACGGCGAGTGGATCATTGTGGATTGCGGCAGCGCGGTGGTGCATGTGATGCAACCGACCATCCGTTCTTATTACAACCTGGAAGAGCTTTGGGGTGACAAGCCTGTTCGGTTGAAGCTGGGTGCTCCCAAACCGATGGAGGCTGCAGGCCACAGTGGTACCGCCAAAACGGACAGAGTGAATCACGCGGGCAAAGCCCCAAGGCGTGTGGAGCAAGAGCCCGTGAAGGCCCAAATGCCAGGTCGCCCTAGCGCTAAAAAGGCCGTTGCAAAGCCTGCTACCAAACCGGCCAGCAAACCTGCTTCTAAACCTGCTGCTAAAACCACGGTCAAAGCGCCTTTGAAAATGGTCAAGGTCAATGAGCCTTCCAAGGCTGCTAAAAAGACGCCTGCCAAGTCAGCCGTCAAGCCCGTTGCCAAACGCGCACCGGCCAAAAAGGCGGCTCCCCGCAAAGCCTGAGCATTGGCATGAAGCTGCTGATCGTGGCGGTTGGTCAGCGCGTGCCGGATTGGGCGCAAACCGCTTGGGATGAATACGCCAAGCGGTTTCCTTTTGAACTCAAGGTCGAGCTTAAAGCGGTCAAAACCGAGCCAAGGGGCTCCAAATCCCTCGAAACACTCTATGCCGCTGAGCGTCAACGCATCGAAGAGGCCATTCCCAAAGGGTGCCGCATCGTTGTCTTGGATGAGCGCGGAACCTCACTCACAACCAAGGCTCTCGCTGCCCGTTTGCAAAACTGGCAACTCGAGAGTGACGATGTGGCGTTGGTCATTGGCGGGCCAGACGGTCTGGAGCCGGCCTTCAGACAAGCGGCGCACGAACGGATTCGACTGTCAGACATGACGTTGCCCCACGCGATGGCACGTGTGCTGTTGATTGAGCAGTTGTACCGCGCTTGGTCCATCAACGCCAACCATCCTTACCACCGCGAGTAAAGTTCTTATTTGCAATCATGGGTTGATTCATGACTTCCTTCATCTATCTGGCCTCCCAAAGCCCTCGCCGCAGCCAGTTGTTGGACCAAATCGGTGTCCTGCACAAGCTGCTGTTGCCGGCGCCTGATGAAGACGCAGAGTCTTTAGAGGCTGTTCTGAGGGGGGAGTCCCCCTTGCATTATGTGAAACGTGTAACCGCACTCAAGCTCGATGCGGCCGTGTTTCGCATGAAAAACCGCCAATTGCCAGTAGCGCCGGTGCTCTGTTCAGACACCACAGTGGCTTTGGGCCGAGAAATTTTAGGTAAACCTACTGACGCCAAAGATGCTGTTCGCATGCTGCAAGCCTTGTCGGGCCAGACCCATCGGGTTTTGACCGCCGTCGCGGTGCAGTCTGGTCTTAAACGCCTGAGCACCGTGTCCCTGTCGCGGGTGACTTTTGCAGCCCTGTCTCAGGCGCAGATCAAGGCTTATGCGGACAGCGGCGAACCCATGGGCAAGGCCGGCGCTTATGGTGTTCAAGGCTTGGCTGCGGCTCATATCTCAGGTATTCATGGCAGTTATTCAGGCATCATGGGCTTGCCAGTGCATGAAACTGCTGTGTTGTTACGACAGGTAGGCGTGCGTTGCTGATATCGTTAAACACTCTGAGATTGCTATGCAACAAGATATTTTGATCAATTGGTCGCCACAGGAAACCCGTGTGGCGGTGGTTGAACACGGCGCTGTCCAAGAGCTTCATGTGGAGCGCACTTTGGAGCGTGGCTTGGTGGGTAACGTGTATTTGGGCAAGGTGGCGCGGGTATTGCCGGGCATGCAGTCGGCATTTATTGATATTGGCCTGGAGCGGGCGGCCTTCTTGCATGTGGCTGATGTGTGGCAGCGTCAACCCGAAGGGGAGCCACCTCAGGTTGCACGCAGCAGTCAGCCCTTGGTGCCCATTGAACGTCAGGTCTTTGAAGGTCAGGCCTTGATGGTGCAAGTGATCAAAGACCCCTTGGGTACCAAAGGGGCGAGGCTCTCGACGCAGATCAGCATTGCCGGTCGGCATTTGGTTTTCTTGCCCCAAGACGATCACATTGGGGTTTCGCAAAAAATCCCTACCGATCAGCGAGATCAGTTGCGTTCCCGATTGCAGTCTTTGGTAGGCACTTCAGGGGGTGGTTTTATTTTGCGCACCAACGCCGAAGATTCCACCGATCAGGAGCTGGGCGACGACATTGGCTATTTACGCAAGACTTGGGCGCGAATCAAAGATGCTTCCGTTCGATTGCCAGCGCAGTCATTGCTGCACCAAGATTTGACGCTGCTTGAGCGCGTGTTGCGCGACTTGGTGGGCGAGGGTACCCAGTCGATACGCATCGATTCGCGTGAGCAGTTTCAAAAGTTGATGGGCTTTAGCAAAGAATTCATGCCTGCAGCATCCGAGCGACTTCAACTCTATAAGGGGGAGCGGCCGATTTTTGATTTGTATTCGATTGACGAAGAAATTGCCAAAGCCCTGGGCCGCAGGGTCGAGCTCAAATCAGGTGGTTATTTGATCGTGGACCAGACGGAGGCCTTGACCACCATCGATGTGAATACCGGTGCTTATGTGGGCGCCAGAAATTTTGACGACACAATTTTCAAAACCAATTTGGAAGCTGCTCAGGCCATTGCCCGGCAGTTGCGCTTGCGCAACTTGGGAGGCATTGTGATCGTGGACTTCATCGACATGAGCAGAACTGAACACCAAGAGGCGGTGCTGGCCGAGTTTAAAAAGCAATTGGCCCGCGACAGGGTCAAGACGATGGCTGGCGGTTTTTCTCAGCTCGGCTTGTTGGAGATGACGCGTAAACGCACGCGTGAGTCGTTGGCCCACTTGTTGTGTGAGCCTTGCCCATCGTGCCAAGGCAAGGGCATTGTCAAAACCACGCGAACGGTGGTCTATGACATCTTGCGGGAGATCTTGCGTGAAGCCAAGCAATTCAATCCGCGTGAATTTCGTGTCATTGCCAGACCGTCTGTGATTGAGCTGCTGCTGGACGAAGAAAGCCAGCATTTGGCAGCGCTGTCCGATTTCATTGCAAAACCCATTTCGCTGCAAAGCGAGTCGGCCATGGGGCCTGAGGAATATGACGTTGTGTTGCTCTGATGGATGCAATCAGAGGGTTGAGACTTCAATCTCCGCCTTGTGATGCAGACGGGCATAGGCGCCGCCTTGGGCCAGTAAGACTTGGTGCGTGCCTTGCTCTACGATCTTGCCCTGTGACATGACCACGATCCGATCCGCGTGCTCGATGGTGGACAGTCGGTGGGCAATGATCAAGGTCGTGCGCCCTTGCATGAGGCGTTGAAGGGCATCTTGCACCAGTCGTTCTGATTCGTTGTCCAGTGCCGAGGTGGCTTCGTCCAGAATGAGAATAGGGGCATCTTTGTACAGCGCTCGCGCTATGGCCAAACGCTGGCGTTGACCGCCAGACAGTTGCGTGGCGTTGTGCCCGAGCAAGGTGTGCATGCCCTGCGGCAGTCGGTCCACATGTTCTGAGAGGTTGGCGGCGCTCAAACAGGCGTTCACCTTGGCTTCATCGACAGACTGGCCGAGTGCCACATTGGCTGCCACAGTGCCGTTGAGCATCACCACATCCTGGCTGACCATGGCCATTTGCTGGCGAAGGGCAGGCAATTGCCATTCGCTGACATCATGGCCGTCCACCAAAATCTGGCCCTTGCTAGGCAACACAAAGCGAGGCAGCAGATTGGCCAAAGTGGTTTTTCCCGAGCCGGATGGGCCCACAAAAGCCACTGATTCCCCTGGTTGAATTTTCAAAGAGACCGCCTCTAAAGCGGGCGCGGCGTCAGAATGAAATTGGACACTGACATCCACCCATTCGATGACGCCAGAACCTGATCCTTTGACAGCTGCAGCTGCTGGTGCATAGTGCCCTTGGGCTTCACAAGGCACATCTTCCATCAACTGTAAACCGCGCTCGAGTGCGGCCAGTCCGCGGGTGATGGGGTTGGCCACATCAGCCAAGCGTTTGATGGGGGCAATCAACATCAGCATGGCTGTGATGAAGGCCACAAACCCTCCTACGGTGGCGCCTTGAGCGCCATTTTGGCTTTGTACCAAAGCAATCATCAGGACCAAAGACAAGGCCACCGCAGCCAGTAACTGGGTCAATGGCGACATGGAGGCGGACGCAATCGTCGACCGGATGGCAAGACCGCGAAGTCGGTCGCTCAGGTTTTCAAAGCGCTTAATTTGGCCAGTCTGTGCTTGGTGAAGACGAACCATTTTGTAAGCCAACACGTTTTCTTCAACCACATAAGCCAGGTCATCGGTTGCGGTTTGGCTCTCGCGTGTCAATCTGTAGAGGCGCTTTGAAAGCACCTTCATGATCCACGCCACGCCTGGCGTCACCACAAAAACCACCAATGTCAGTTTCCAATTCAGGATGAACAAATACCCAATCAAAGCGATCAAAGAAAAACCATCGCGAGACAAACCAATCAAGGCGGACACCAGTTGACCTGCACCGCTTTGGACTTCATAGACGATGGTGTTGGACAAGGCGCTGCTTGATTCTTTGGAGAAAACAGCTAATTCGGCTTTCATTAGGCGATCGAACATGGCAGTGCGCAGCAATTGCATGCCGTCATTGGCAATGCGCGTCAAACTGTATTGCGAGACAAAATGAGCCGCTCCACGAATGGCAAAAATCCCGATCACCGCCACCGGCACCGACCACAAAGGCAACGCGCCCTTGGAAAAGCCCTTGTCAAGCAGGGGCTGGAAAAGTGCAGGGATCAAGGGCTCGGTGATGGCGGCCACAACGGTCGCCAAAATGCCCGCAGCCCAGACCCAGCGCTGTTGGCCGAAGTACGGGATCAAACGTTTCAAACGTTGCAACAAAGGCGTGGGGATAGGCGGCGTTGCGCTTGGCGAGGGATCGGTCATTTCAGATGATTTTACGCAAGCTTTAAAATAGGTTTCTAGCGTGTACGATCAGGGATTGGTACATTTTCAGGTTTTTGACCTAGGTGGTATGAACGCTGCTGTCCGTTTGATCTTCTTTTTCGCAACACAAACAGTCCTTGCGAGGGCCAGAGCTTTGTGGGCTTGTTTTGCCTTCTTATCGTTGGCTCTGACGCAATTACCAGCACACGCCCAGTTCAGGGTTGAAGTTACGGGTGTGGGCTTAACTCAATTGCCGTTGGCTGTGGCCCCCTTCAAAGGGGAAGACTCTGCCCCTCAAAAAGTGTCTGCCATATTGCTGGCCGATTTGGAGCGCAGTGGTCAGTTCAGGGCGGTCGACGGCAAAGATACGAACATGGACGAGGCTTCTCAGCCTGACCTTGGCCTGTGGCGTAAGCGCAATGCAGATGCCTTGGTCGCCGGGAGTCTGACCCGACTTGCCGATGGCCGTTACGACATTCGGGCACGACTTTGGGATGTGGTCGGTGGTCAATTACGCGGGGAATACAAAGAAGTGGTAGCCCCCGCCGATCTGCGTTTGTCAGCCCACCGCTTGGCCGACCAAATTTACGAAAAACTCACAGGTGACAAAGGTGTTTTTGCCACCCGCATAGCCTACGTGACCAAAACCGCTTCACGTTACACACTGTGGGTAGCGGATTCAGACGGGGAGGGTGCGCAAGCTGCATTGGCCAGTCCTGAGCCGATCATCTCGCCTTCTTGGTCACCTAATGGCGCCCAATTGGCTTATGTTTCATTCGAGTCCAAAAAACCAGTCATCTACACCCATGAACTGGCCTCCGGTAAGCGCAGGGTTGCAGCCAACTTTCGGGGCTCTAACAGTGCGCCTACGTGGTCTCCTGACGGACGTTCGTTGGTGGCCACATTAAGTCGTGACGGGGGATCTCAACTTTTCCAGATAGATTTGCAAGGGGGGGAGCCACGTCGCCTGACCCAGTCCAATGCCATTGACACAGAGCCCACATTCTCTCCGGATGGAAGCAAGCTGTACTTTGTCAGTGACCGCGGGGGCTCACCTCAGATCTACCGGGTGCCTTTGTCTGGCGGAAATCCTGAGCGAGTCACTTTTGCCGGAACTTACAATATCTCTCCCACCATCAGTCCTGATGGCCGTTGGATGGCTTATGTCTCCAGAATTGGTGGACAATTCAAGCTTCAGATGATGGACTTGTCTTCAAATCAAATTTCCAGCATCAGTGACACGACAGCTGACGAAAAACCAAGTTTTTCACCTAACAGTAAATTGGTGGTGTATGCCACGCAAGTCCAAGGCCGAGAAGCTTTGATGACAACCACCGTGGATGGAAAAATCAAGGCACGACTTTCAGGGCAAAGTGGCGATATTCGTGAGCCTGATTGGGGGCCTTTCCGCAATTGACGTCATTGTATTTTTAGTATTTTTTGTTTCCAGGAGTATTTATGTTGATCCGTACCTTTTCAGTGTCTGTTCTTATTGCCTTTCTCTCCGCTTGCTCTTCAGGTGTCAAGCTCAATGATGTGCCAGTGGAAGACAAATCTGCCAGTGCTGTGAACAATGGCGCCAACACCAATATCCTTGGTTCGGGCAGTGCAGTCGGCCAGAGCAGTGTGGCGGGCGTTTTGACGGACAAAGGTGCTTCCAATGGCGTGGGCCCGGCAGGCGCAAATGTGGTATTTTTTGACTACGACAGCTTCACGCTCAAACCTGAAGCCAGAGCGGTCATCGAAAGCAATGCCCAATTCCTGCAAGCCAACAAACAAAGCAAAGCCATGCTGGAAGGTCATACAGACGACCGCGGCGGCCGTGAATACAACTTGGCACTGGGTCAAAAGCGAGCCGAATCCGTTCGCCGCGCTCTGACCTTGTTGGGTGTCAGTGAGTCGCAAGTCGAAGCCGTGAGTTTTGGCAAAGAAAAACCTTCAGCTTCGGGTATGGACGAGTCCTCTTTGGCGAAAAATCGCCGAGTTGAAATCAAGTACTGATTACAGTCATGGCAAAACCCTTGATTTGGAGCCGCTGCGCAGTACTTGTGCTTTGTTTAACGCAGTCTTTGGTGCACGCGGCATTGTTTGAAGACGACGATGCGCGGCGTGCCATTTTGGATTTGCGTCAAAGATTAGAGCAACTCAGTGGCTCGGGTATGGCGCAAAGTAAAAGTCAAACGGAAGAGATATTCAAGTTACGAAGTGCTTTGTTGGATTTGCAGGGGCAAATTGAAACCCTCAAGGGTGAGCAAGCCAAGTTGCGTGGCACCAATGAACAATTGATCCGTGACTTGAGTGAGTTGCAGCAACGCCAAAAAGACGTTCAATTGGGCGTGGATGATCGTTTGCGCAAATTCGAACCCGTCAAAGTTAGCCTGGACGGCGCAGAATTTTCAGTGGAGCCCTCAGAAAAACGCGACTACGATGCCGTCATGGCCGTCTTTCGCAAAGGCGATTTCATCTCGGCTCAATCGGCTTTGGCGGGGTTCAGTCAACGTTACCCTGGCAGTGGCTACTTGCCATCGGTTCTTTTTTGGTTGGGCAATGCGCAATATGCCAACAAAGACTATGCAGGTTCTTTGAGCAGTTTCAAACGGATGCTGAGTTTGGCGCCCAATCACGGTCGTGCCTCGGAAGCCATGCTCGCTATATCCAATTGCCAGATTGAACTCAAAGACTTGAAGACGGCTCGCAAAACCCTTGAAGAATTGGTCAGCACCTATCCCGACTCTGAAGCCACGCAAGTCGCCAAGGAACGCTTGACCCGCTTTAAGTAACCAGCAAATGGACGCCTCGCAATTGGCCTCAACCACCCTGGGGGTGCTGATTGCGGCGTTTATCCTTTCAGCCGCTTTGGGTGCCTTGTTGCATGCCACCCATTTTTGCACCATGGGCGCGATCAGTGATTGGGTATTGATGCAAGACGCAACGCGACTGCGCCAGTGGGCGTTGGCAGCCGCAGTCAGCATTTTGGGCTTTGCGGCCATGCACTTTGCGGGATGGATCAATCCACTTCAGACCATTTACGCTTCGAACAAAATGCTTTGGCTGTCTGCGCTTGCAGGGGGCTTATCTTTCGGAGTGGGAATGGTTTTGGCTTCTGGTTGTGCATCCAAATCTTTGGTGCGTCTGGGCTCGGGTAATCTCAAATCACTGATTGTTCTGTTGGTCATGGCCGTATTTGCCTTGGCCACTCTGCGCGGCTTGCTCGGTGTATGGCGCGTGAACACGCTAGAAACTGTGTTCATAGATGCCCATTCGCAGGCGTTTGTTGGCAGTTGGTGGGCTCAACAAAGTGGCCGCAGTATTCCTGTGGCCAGTGCCGCTGCGGCACTTTGCTTTGGGGGAGGTCTGTTGTTTTGGGCTTTCAAAGACAGCCAGTTTTGGCGGGCAAACAACATTCTTGCAGGACTTGGCGTTGGACTTTTGATCACATTCATGTGGTGGATCTCGGGTGTATGGGGTCATGGTCTGGAACATCCCGAAACACTGGAGGAGTTTTTCATTGCAAGTTCCAGTGGTCGGATGGAATCGTTCAGTTTCACGTCTCCCGTGGCCTTGGTTTTGGACGCCTTCGTCTACTTCAGTGACGGCAGCAAACGACTGAGCATTGGCATGGTGTCTGTCTTCGGTGTGATCGTGGGCGCTCATGTGCATGCTAGGGTTACGCGATCATTTCGTTGGGAGAGTTTTGCCAACCGTCAAGATTTCGCTCGGCATGTGATCGGTGGGGCGCTGATGGGCTTTGGTGGTGTCACGGCCATGGGCTGCACCATTGGTCAAGGCCTGACGGGCCTGTCCACGCTCAGTTGGATGAGCCTAGTGACAGTGGCCGCTATTGCTTTGGGTGCATGGACTACGCTGACCTGGCAACTCAGGCGTGTAGACATCGCCCTATGAGTGACTTTGATAGTGCACGCAGCTTTGGGGGGCTGGACCGTCTATACGGGTTAGGGCCTGCCTCACGGATTCGCCAAGCGCATGTGGTCGTGGTGGGTCTTGGCGGCGTTGGCTCTTGGTCCGCAGAGGCCTTAGCCCGAAGTGGCGTAGGTCGAATCACCTTGATTGATCTCGACCATGTCGCCGATTCCAACATCAATCGCCAAATTCATGCGCTGAACACGACAGTTGGTCAAGCCAAAGTCGTGGCCATGAAAGAGCGTATTGCACAGATCAACCCGAACTGCGTGGTCGAATGTATTGAAGACTTTGTCGCGCCCGAAAACTGGCCCGTCATCTTGGGTTCTGGGGCTTTGCCAGATGCACTCATAGACGCATGCGATCAAGTCAAAGCCAAAGTTGTGATGGCCCAATGGGCACTGCAGAACAAAGTGTGTTTCGTCTCTGTCGGGGCTGCGGGTGGAAAGCGATTAGCACACAAGGTGGATGTGGATGATTTATCTCAGGTCACGCATGACCCCTTGCTGGCGCAACTTCGCTACCAGTTACGCAAAATGCACGGCGCTCCAAGGGAGGGCCGAAAAATGGGCGTGACGTGTGTGTTCAGTCGAGAGGCCGTCGCTCCACCAGACGCGTCCTGCGATGTCGAGGGGGACGGTAGTCTCAATTGTCATGGTTATGGATCGGTGGTCACTGTGACGGCCACATTTGGTTTATGCGCCGTCTCTGCTATTTTGAATTTTCTTTATGCGTCTTTTGATACTGTGACAAATTAACGCTATAATTTGAGGCTTAGCGAAACATAAATTGCTGTGTCAAAACGGTGACGCGTGTGAGCTTGATGGGACCATAGCTCAGTTGGTAGAGCAGCGGACTTTTAATCCGTTTGTCGTGGGTTCGACCCCCGCTGGTCCCACCAAAATACAAGTGAAATCACCCTGTTCGAAAGTTCAGGGTGATTTTTTTTTGACTTCGCGATTTAAGCTGTTGTGGTAGCAGATTCGATGTGTTGAATCTGCTCTGACAACTCAAGCCATTTGACTTCCAAGTCTTCCAATTCTGAGTTAACTGCGTCAAGGTCTTGGCTGGCTTGAACAATGTCGTCAGTAGCCGTGAGCGTTAGCAATGAATTTTCCAGTGCTGTTTTTTGGGTTTGCAATTGGCCCATGCGTTCTTCAGTTTGGGCCAATGTTTTCTTGAAGGGTTTGGTTTGCGCCGCAAGCTGTTGCTTGCGCTCAGGCGCCAATGGGGCGGGTGCCTTTTGCACAGGCGGTTTATTCGACGACTCTTTGGCTTCTTCGCGCAGGCGCTTGGACTCTTCAAGCAGGTATTTTTGGTAGTCGTCCAAGTCGCCATCAAACGGCTCTACCTTGCCACGACCTACCATCCAGAATTCATCGCACACCGCACGCAACAGGGATCGGTCATGGCTGACCAGCATGACGGTGCCTTCGAACTCGTTCAGCGCCATGGCCAATGCTTCCCGGGTGGCCAAATCCAAATGGTTGGTAGGCTCGTCCAGCAGCAACAGGTTGGGCCGTTGCCAGACGATCATGGCCAGCACCAAACGCGCTTTTTCACCGCCGCTCATGGTGCCCACGGCTTGCTTGACCATGTCGCCAGTGAAGTTGAAGGAGCCCAAATAACTCCGCAAATCCTGCTCGCGGCTGGGTTCGCCGCTGTTGGGGCCTTGCTCTTTGGCCAAGCGAATCATGTGTTCCAGCGGATTGTCCTGCGGGCGCAGGACATCCAGCTCTTGCTGGGCGAAGTAGCCAATGTTCAAACCTTTTCCCTCAGTCATCGTGCCGCCCAGCTGCGGCATGGTGCGGGCAATGGTTTTGACCAGCGTGGATTTACCTTGTCCATTGGCACCCAAAATGCCAATGCGCTGGCCCGCCAAAACCGATTTGCTGATGCCTTGCAAAATGGGCTTGGGCTGTTCGTCGACGATGTAGCCAAAACTGGCCTCGCTCATGGCCAACATCGGGTTGGGCAGGTTGTTTGGCTCTTTGAAGCCGAAGGTGAATTCGGCGTCGGCCAACAGGGGCGCAATTTTTTCCATGCGCTCCAGGGCTTTAACGCGGCTTTGGGCCTGCTTGGCCTTGCTGGCTTGCGCTTTGAAGCGCGTGATGAACTTTTGCAAGTGGGCAATTTTGTCTTGCTGTTTGCTGAATGAAGCTTGTTGCAGTTCCATTTGCTGTGAACGCAATATCTCAAATGCGCTGTAGTTGCCACCATAGCGTGTGAGTTTGGCTTGGTCGATGTGCAGCGTCACGTCGGTGATGGCATCTAAAAATTCCCGGTCGTGGCTGATGACAATCATGGTTCCGGTATATCGTTTGAGCCAGGCTTCGAGCCATACCAGTGCGTCCAAGTCCAAGTGGTTGGTGGGCTCGTCAAGCAACAAAATATCAGACGGACACATCAACGCCCGCGCCAGTTGCAAACGCATGCGCCAGCCGCCAGAAAAACTGTTCACAGGGTTATTCAATTCGTCAACGCTGAACCCCAGTCCCAAGATCAGCGCTTCTGCGCGCGGCAGGGCGTCGTGGTCACCGGCATCGGCCAAGTCGGTATAGACATGCGCCATTTCCATGCCGTCGCCTCCGGCTTCTGCTTCAACCAGGCGTTGGCGTAATTCGGCCAAGCGGGTGTCGCCTTCCAGAACAAAGGTCGAGGCGGGTTCATCTGTCTCGGGCATGTTCTGCGCCACCTGACCCATGCGCCAAGCCTTAGGCATGGAGAAATCACCACCATCTTCATGCAGCGTTCCGTTGAAAAGCGCGAACAGAGTGGACTTGCCCGCACCGTTGCGACCGACCAAGCCGACTTTTTCTCCGGGGTTCAGTGTGACTGTAGCGCTGTTGAGCAGCACTTTGGCGCTGCGGCGCAGCGTAACGTTCTTCAGGGTAATCATGGGGCTTTAGCGGCTGCTTGGCCTGGTCAATACCAGGCCCAAATACAGCAAATCGGGGTTCGGATGGTCTTTGAAAGAGGGAGCATTGGCGAAGCCCAGGGCGGCGTACAAAGCCAGTCCCGAGTTGTTGTTGCGCCAAGTGCTCAAGGCAGCGTGAGTGTAGCCTGCTTGTGTGGCACCTAGAAGTAATTCTCGAATGATGTTTTTGGCGTGGCCTTGATGTCGGTGTTCAGGGCGCACATAGATACGTTTGATTTCGCAGGTCCCTTCCAGTCGCGTGTGTGTAAAAGCACCGCAAGCGATGGCGCCAGTCTCATTTTTCAAGAGCAAAGCACCGCCATGGGGCTTCCCATAGCGTGCGGGCAGGTCTTCAAGGTCCTTCCAGATGGAGCTCAAATGCGGTTGATCGAGGTCTTTGGCCGCATACGCCTGCAACAAAAGGGCCAGTTCTGCCCATTCCACAGGGCTTTGCACAGACAAAAGTGTCATTGTGTTTGGCCGTGCAAGCTCATTAAAGCCGGGCGCGTAACCAACAAAACTTGATCTTCTCCAGCGTTGGTTTCGAGCCAAATGACTTCGAGTTGAGGGAAAGCATTTTCAAAATGTTCACGCTCGTTGCCGATCTCCAGCACCAGCACGGCCTGTTCGCTCATGTGCGTGGGGGCATCGGTCAACAGTTGGCGGACAAAATCCATGCCATCTTCGCCACCGGCCAGTGCCAGAGCCGGTTCTGCAAGGAATTCGGCGGGCAGGGCTTGCATACTGGAAGCGCATACATAGGGAGGATTGCACAAGATTAAATCAAACAGGCCGGACACGGTTTTCAGGCCATCGCTTTGAACCAGTGTGATTCGTTCGTTCATGAGATGACGCTCCACGTTGATGCGGGCTACTGCCAAGGCCTCCAGGGATATGTCTGCACCTACCACGTCTACATCCGGATAGGTCATGGCGGCGAGCACGCCCAGGCTGCCGTTGCCGGTACACAAGTCGAGTACGCGTTGTGTGTGTTCACCTAGCCAATAGTCGATGCCGCCATCGGCCAGTAACTCGGCAATGAAACTGCGTGGCACGATGCTGCGTTCGTCGATGTAAAAGGGAACCCCTTGCAGCCAAGCCTCATGCGTCAGGTAGGCTGCAGGCTTTCGTGTGTCGATGCGCTCTTGCACCAGCGCCTGCACCGATTTGATTTCATCGCTTGTCATCGAGCGATTGAAAACGTCAGGGTCACTGTCAAGGGGTAAACCCAATCTCCACAAGGTGAGCCACGCGGCTTCGTCTTGGGCGTTGGTGGTGCCATGACCAAAGGACAGATGGGCAGAGGACAGTTGGGAGGCCGACGCGGCAATCAGTTCGGTCAGGGTCATACTGATTGGGTTTGCAATTGCCGGTTCAGCCCCTGCAGTACTTCTCGGTAAATGTCTTTAAGGGGTTCCATTTCGGCGAGCACTATGTGCTCGTTGATTTTGTGGATCGTCGCATTGGGCGGACCCATTTCTATCACCTGCGGGCAAATTTGTGCGATAAAGCGACCGTCGCTGGTGCCACCGGTGGTGGACAACTGAGTCTCTATCCCCGTTTGGCTGAGAATGGCTTCTTGCACCGCCTTGACCAAGGTGCCTGGTGTGGTCAAGAAAGGCAGGCCACCAATGACCCAGCTCAAGTCATAATCCAGCCCGTGTTTTTTCAGGATATCGGTCAGGCGCTGTTGCAGGCCTTCTGGAGTCGATTCGGTACAAAAACGGAAGTTGAAGTCGATGACGACCGCGCCGGGAATGATGTTGCTGGCGCCCGTGCCACCGTGGATGTTGCTGATTTGCCAACTGGTGGGCTGAAAAAATGCATTGCCCTTGTCCCACTCCACGCCAACCAATTCGGCCAGTGCGGGCGCAACCGTGTGGATCGGATTTCGGGCCAGGTGCGGATAAGCGATATGGCCTTGGATGCCTTTGACGGTGAGCTTACCGCTCATCGTGCCGCGTCGACCATTTTTAATCATGTCCCCCGTCCGCTCGACCGAGGTGGGTTCGCCCACGATGCAGTAGTCAGGCGCAGTGCCTCGTTGTTGCAGTAATTTACACACCACCACGGTGCCATCAAGGGCAGGACCTTCCTCATCGCTGGTGAGCAAAAAGGCTAATCCGAGGGCAGGTTCGGGGTGGATGGCTAAAAACTCCTGAGCGGCAACGACCATGGCCGCGATCGAGGTTTTCATGTCGCAACTACCGCGGCCAAACAATTTTCCATCGCGGTGCGTGGGAGTGAAGGGGTCGCTGGTCCATTGGTCCAGTGGGCCCGTGGGCACCACGTCAGTGTGACCTGCAAAGGCGATTGTTTTGCCTGATGTGCCTGGACGGTGAGCCCAAAGATTGCGCACCCGAAAGCTGTCCGGCCCGCTGTTAATTTCTTCACAGACAAAGCCCATGGGCTTCAAGTGCGACATGATCAGGTCCATGCACCCCCCATCCTCGGGGGTGACGGAAGGTCGGGCAATGAGTTGTTCAGCCAAGCGCAGGGTGTTTAACATGCTGTCTTCCTTGTAAGGGGCTCAGGCCCGGCCTTGACGACAGAAGTCGGCAATGCGGTGTGCGGCTTCTAGGCATTCGGCCGTTTCGGCCACCAAGGCCATGCGGATACGGCCTTGGCCGGGATTCTTGCCATGGACTTCGCGGGCCAGATAACTACCGGGTAACACGGTCACGCCTGTGGCTTGGAGCAGTTCTCGTGCAAAGTCATCGTCCTTGCCGCCCCATGCATCGGGCACCTTGGCCCACAAATAAAATGCAGCGTCAGGGAGTTTGACGTCCATCACTTGGGCCAGCACGGGGGTGACTTCTGCAAACTTGGTACGGTACAAATTGCGGTTCTGCACGACATGGGTTTCTTCATCCCACGCGGCAATGCTGGCCGCTTGCACGACCGGGCTCATGGCGCTGCCGTGGTAAGTGCGGTACAGCAAAAATTGTTTGATGATGCTTTCGTCGCCGGCCACAAAACCACTGCGCAGGCCGGGCACATTGCTGCGTTTGCTCAGGCTGGTCAGTGCAATCAGCCGTTTGAAGTCTTTACGGCCCAGTTTATGGGCGGCTTCGAGCCCGCCCAAGGGAGGTTCATCTCGGAAATAAATTTCGCTGTAGCACTCATCAGAGGCAATCACAAAGCCGTATTGGTCACTCAACTCAAACAGTTTGCGCCATTCGTCTAAAGGCATGACTGCCCCCGTGGGGTTGCCGGGCGAGCACACAAAAATCAGTTGGGTGCGTGCCCAAACCTCCGTCGGAACGCTGTCCCAATCTACAGCAAAATTACGCTCAGGAAGGCTTGGCACGTAAAAGGGCTGTGCGCCGCCCAGCAGTGCGGCGCCTTCATAGATTTGGTAAAAGGGGTTAGGGCTCAATACGGTGGCACCGGGCTGAGTCGGGTCAATCACAGTTTGTGCCAAGGCAAACAAGGCCTCTCGTGTACCGTTGACAGACAGAATTTGCGTGTTCGGGTTCAGTTTGACCTTGTAGCGCCGCTCGAGCCAATTGGCACACGACTGGCGCAAGGGCGGATCGCCTGCAGTCCCAGGATAGCCTGTTAAACCCGTTTCCAGTGCTTTGACCATCGCTTGCTTGATGAATTCCGGCGTGGCGTGCTTGGGTTCACCAATCCCCAAACTGATGGGGCGAATTGCGGGGTTTGGCGTGACACCCGCAAAGAGCAGCCGAAGGCGTTCAAATGGGTAAGGTTGCAGTGTAGACAGAAGGGGGTTCATCACTCGATTATCGGGGATTGGATGGTGTTGTGTTTCAGATAGCGCATCCTTGCAAAAAGCGTGGGCTAGGTCGGTTAATATCCAAGGTCAACATGTTTTGCATGTTTTTTCCGATTTTTAGTTTGTGACGCACAGCGTCGCTTTGTGTGTTTACTTTGTAAGTATTTATAAACCTCCGTGCGACTCAACTCCATCAAACTTTCGGGCTTCAAGTCATTTGCAGAGCCCACCAACTTTGTCCTGCCAGGCCAACTGGTGGGTGTTGTGGGGCCGAACGGTTGTGGCAAGTCCAATATCATGGACGCAGTGCGATGGGTCCTGGGTGAGTCCAAAGCCTCAGAGTTGCGTGGCGAGTCCATGCAGGACGTGATTTTCAATGGCACCAATACACGTAAACCAGCAAGTCGGGCGAGTGTGGAGCTGGTGTTTGACAATGCAGACCATCGCGCCGGAGGACAGTGGGGGCAGTTTGCCGAGATTGCTGTCAAACGCGTTCTGACGCGCGACGGCAACAGCAGTTACTTCATCAACAACCAGGTGGTGCGCCGCCGCGATGTGCAAGACGTGTTTTTGGGAACCGGCTTGGGCCCACGCGCATACGCAATCATCGGTCAGGGCACGATCAGCAGAATCATTGAGTCGCGACCAGAAGAGTTGCGCTTGTTCCTCGAAGAAGCTGCTGGTGTTTCAAAATACAAAGAGCGCCGTCGGGAAACCGAAAATCGTTTGTCAGATACAAGGGAAAACCTGACCCGTGTCGATGATATCTTGCGCGAGCTGAACGCCAACTTGGAAAAGCTGGAAAAGCAAGCCGAGGTTGCGCACAAGTACAACACTTTAAAGGCCGACAGCACGCTCAAGCAGCACCAGTTGTGGTTCATCAAACGCAGCGAGTCTGAGGCTGGTCAAGGCAACTTGAAAGCCGATGTTGACAAAGCCACAACCGACTTGGAGTCCCGGATAGCAGATTTGCGCCATGTAGAAGCGGATTTGGAAACCATTCGCCAAGCCCATTACGCTGCAGGTGACATGGTCAATCAGGCGCAAGGCGCCTTGTACGAAGCCAGCGCTGAAGTCGGACGGCTGGAAGCCGAGATTCGCTTTGTGATCGAAGGCCGTCAACGTGCTGAACAGCGTTTGGTGCAGTTGAGAGAGCAAGCCGCGCAGTGGGCTACGCGTATGGAAGATGCTCACAACGAAATTGAAAGCCTCGCTGAGCAAGCCGTGATGGCCGAAGACCAGTCCATGACCCTGTCTGCACAAGTTGAAGACCAAGCACAAGCCTTGCCGGACCTCGAGGAGGCCTTGCGCCAAGCGCAACTCAAATCCAATGAGCAGCGCGGCAGTGTGGGCCAGGTGCAGCAGCAAATTCAGGTCTTGGCAGCAGACCAGCGCAACATCGAAGAACAATCGCGCCAACTCAACCAACGCCATGAACGCTTGACTGTGGACCGCAATGCCTTGGCGGCCCCGGACGAGCAACGATTAGGCGACTTACGCGAGCAATTGGCGCATGCCGAAGAGGCCTCTAGCGAGGCAAACGCCCGCCTGCATGAACTGCAAGAGCAAGTGCCGCAATTGGACGAAGACCGGCGAGCTCGTCAGCAAGCGGTCAATACCGAGTCAGCACGGTTGGCTGATTTAGCGGCGAAAATCGAAGCACTTAAGGCGCTTCAAGACAAAGTGCGCACCGACGGTAAGCTCAAGCCCTGGTTAGCAAAACATGGTCTTGAAAATTTACAGGGTTTGTGGAGTCGCATTCACATGACATCGGGTTGGGAAAATGCACTCGAGTCGGCACTGCGTGAGAGATTGATGGCTTTGGAGGTCTCTCGCTTGGACATGGTGCGATCTTTTGCCAATGATGCGCCCCCCGCCAAGTTGTCTTTCTTCAGCCCGCCTGCGGCCGGCTTGTCCAAGGCCCGCGCCGATTTGCCTGAAGGCTGCAAACCCCTTTCCGACTTGCTGCTGTTGAACGATGCGAGCCTGTCTGCTTTACTGGTCAGTTGGTTGCAAGGTTGTTACACCGCACCCTCTTTGGCTGACGCCTTGGCTTGGCGCGATCAGCTCAAGGCAGGCGAGGTACTGTATGTACAGACGGGTCACGCCATCACTGCGCACAGTGTCAGTTTTTATGCGCAGGATTCTGAACAAGCTGGTTTGCTGGCCCGCGCCCAAGACATTGAGAATTTTGAGAAGCAATTGCGTGCGCAGACTTTGATCAGTGACGAAAGCCGCACCGCTTTGGTTCGTGCCGAATCGGCCTATGCAGAAGCTACGACGCGATTGATGACTGCACGTCGTGAGGCCACTGAAAACCAATCACGCAGTCATGAGTTGCAAGTCGAAACCCTGCGTTTGTCCCAATTGGCGGAACAAACCCGCGCCAGAAGTGAGCAGATAACCGGTGATATGGCCGAATTAGAGGCTCTGCTTGAGGCGTTGCAAGAGCGCAGAATTACCGCGGAAGCTCGTTTTGAAGAGTTAGACATGCAGTTGGCTGACAGCCAAGAGCGTCACGCCCAATTGGACGACAGGGTGATTGAATGTGAGCGTCAATTGTCAGAGTGCCGCGAGCAGCAGCGCACTTTGGAACGACGCGCGCAAGAGGCCGCGTTTGCCCAGCGCAGCTTAGAGTCACGCCGAGCGGAGTTGAACCGTGCAGTAGAAACCGCAGGTCAACAAGCAACAGAAATTGCCTCTGAGGAGCAGCGTGCGATAGAAGAGCTCTCTCGCCTAACCGATGCGTCAGCACAAGGCGGCTTGCAAGACGCTTTGAATATGAAGTTAGAGCGTGAAAAAACGCTCGGTTCCAGGCGCAGTGAATATGACGATCTGACAGCCAAACTGCGTGCAAGTGACGAACGTCGATTGTCTTTTGAGCGTGAACTTGAGCCTTTGCGACAACGCATTACAGACTTGCAGTTGAAAGAGCAAGCCTCCAGAATCGGGATGGAGCAATACACGCAACTCCTGTTGGATGCACAAGCAGACCTCGACGTCGTGGCACGCTCTGTCGAAGAGGGCAATGTGCGCTTGGCGGGTTTGCAAAATGAAATTGACCGATTGAATCGAGAACTCAATGCACTTGGCGCCGTTAACTTGGCTGCACTCGATGAATTGACCACATCACGTGAACGTAAAACATTCTTGGATGCACAAAACGCCGATTTGGTAGAAGCCATGAACACGCTAGAAGATGCAATCCGAAAGATCGATGCAGAAACCCGCGACTTGCTGGGTGGAACTTTCAAGATCGTGAACGAGCATTTCAGCCGCATGTTCCCCGAGTTGTTCGGCGGAGGCAATGCAAGATTGGTGATGACCGGAGACGAAATTTTGGATGCCGGTGTCCAGGTATTGGCGCAGCCACCGGGTAAGAAAAACCAGACCATTCATTTGCTTTCCGGAGGCGAAAAAGCGCTCACTGCGATTGCTTTGGTGTTCGCTATTTTTCAACTTAACCCCGCGCCGTTTTGCTTGTTGGACGAGGTCGATGCACCGTTGGACGATGCCAACACAGAGCGGTATACGAAACTGGTGCGCAGCATGGGCAAAGAAACCCAGTTCTTGTTCATCAGCCACAACAAGATTGCCATGGAAATGGCGGAGCAACTCATTGGTGTGACGATGCAAGAACAGGGCGTCTCGCGTATTGTGGCCGTAGACATGGAATCCGCCGTCTCCATGGCCGAGTTGTAAGCCCTTTTTTCCCTGAATTTTGTTCAATTAACTTTATCCATTTTCAAAGCATGACTTCATTGCAAATCAGTTTGTTTGCCTTTGGTGGATTGACACTGGCAGCCGTGATTGCCTACAACGTTTGGACTTCGCGTAAAAATGCGCCTCGCCAAGCTGACTTTGAGCTGCCAGTTATCCCCAATGAATTGCTGGACAATGTGGACTCAAGTCCTGTTGAACCTGTCATGGTCGGTGATTTGGAGAGCTTTCCTCCGCTCGAAAAAAAACCATCCATTGATGCATTGATTGATGCGATCACGCCCATCGAGCTGGAGGGTTTGGTTTCAGGTGATGCCATTTTGGCAGCCTTGCCCCATACCCGCCGGGTAGGAACCAAACCCTTTTCTGTTGAGGGTCTGAACGAGTCAACGGGGGAGTGGGAAGCCCCGCTGGCGGGTCGGCGTTACAGCGCCGCGCAAGCGGCGGTGCAACTGGCCAACCGGGTTGGGGCCATTAATGAAATTGAGTTTTCTGAATTTGTGATTAAAGCCCAAGCGGTAGCAGATGCTTTGGATGGCGATACTGCTTTTCCAGATATGCTTGATGAGGTTGCCCGTGGGCGTGAGCTGGATCAATTCGCCAACGCCCATGATGCACAGCTGAGCTTTACCTTGTGTGCCAAGGCCTCTGCTTGGAGTCCAGGCTATATCCATCAGCATGCTGCCCGATTAGGGTTTGTGGCCGGTGTGATTCCCGGCCGTATGGTCCTGCCTGGCGCGGTGACTGGTGCAGCGCCTATCTTGTCTTTGGTATTCGATACGCAAGCCGCCATGGCCGACGACCCTGCGTTGTCTGCGATTCGGGAATTCACAATGAGTTTGGACGTGCCTCAAATCGGCCGGACTGAAGCGCCATTCAGTCTGTTGCGAGATGCCTCCAAACTTTTGGCGCAGGCGATGGATGGTGTCGTCACCGACGGTGGTGGCCATTTGCTGAGTGACGCCGAGCTTGATGCGATTGCGACCGACTTGGAGCAGTTGTACGACGCGCTCGACCAGCGGGAGTTGTCAGCTGGTTCACCCCAGGCGCGACGACTTTTTTCTTGAGCAGTGACTCAAGTCTGATGACGACGCTTGACTTGTTTGCAGATACATCTGACCCAAAGGGCAATGTATCACCATCTTCCATTGAGTTGGAAATTGCCCTTCTTCGCGAACGTTTGCATCATCATGGCCATCGTTACTACACGCTGGATGCCCCAGAAATACCCGATGCTGAATACGACAGGCTGTTCCGACAGTTGCAAGATCTCGAAGCGCAGCATCCTGAACTCCAATCTGTCGACTCACCCACCCAGCGTGTGGGTGGAAGGGTACTAGACGCCTTTGCCACTGTGCGTCACCGCATACCGATGCTCAGTATTCGAACGGAAACAGATACCGAATCAAGCGGTGCGCAAGCTTTTGACACGCGTGTTCGTCGAGAGCTGAATTTGGATGAAATGGCCGCGCAAATTGAATATGTTGCCGAGCTGAAGTTCGATGGGTTGGCCATGAGCTTGCGCTATGAGCAGGGTGCATTGGTGAGCGCCGCAACTCGGGGAGATGGTGAAAACGGTGAAGACGTGACAACCAACATCCGAACCATTGGGCAAATTCCTTTGCGCTTGAAGACCCAGGCTGATCTCGCCATCCCCTCTGTGTTGGAGGTGCGGGGGGAAGTCTTTATGCGCCGAGATGACTTTGATGCTTTGAACGAGCGCCAAAGGGCCCGAATCTCTGCCGGAGCCAAAGGTGAAAAAACGTTTGTCAATCCTCGCAATGCCGCTGCGGGTGCTGTGCGCCAATTGGATTCGGGCATTGCAGCGCAGCGCCCATTGAGTTTTTTTGCATACGGCTTAGGTGATGTCACGCCAGCAGCTGATGGTGGTCCGGTGTTTGCCACCCATTATGAAATGCTCCAAGCCTTCAAAGCCTGGGGCTTTCCGGTGGCTGAGCAAATTCAGTGTGTGCAAGGTGCGCAGGGCCTGGTGATTTACCACCAGCACATTGCCCAAACCCGAGACCGTCTGCCATTTGACATTGATGGTGTGGTCTACAAAGTCAATAGTCTTGCTTTGCAGGCGCAACTGGGCTTTGTAACCCGGGAGCCGCGCTGGGCTGTGGCACACAAGTTCCCGGCCCAAGAAGAACTGACCACTGTTCTGGGCATTGATGTACAGGTCGGTCGAACTGGCAAGCTCACCCCCGTGGCCAAATTGTCTCCGGTGTTTGTGGGAGGTGTCACAGTCACCAATGCAACGCTTCACAACGAAGACGAAGCCCGTCGAAAAGATGTGCGCGTTGGCGATACCGTGATTGTGCGACGTGCAGGTGACGTGATTCCTGAAGTTGTTTCTGTATTACTGGACAAGCGCATCGGTGATGTCGCGTCCTTCAGCATGCCCCACATCTGCCCGGTGTGTGGGAGTCTGGCCTTGCGAGAGGAAGGAGAAGCTGACTACCGGTGTACAGGCGGGCTTTTTTGCAGTGCCCAACGCAAACAAGCCATTTTGCATTTCGCGCAACGACGTGCGGTCGAAGTTGAAGGGCTGGGTGAGAAGTTGGTGGATCAATTGGTTGACAGTGACATCGTCAAAACCCTTCCCGATTTGTACCGTTTGGGTTTTGCAGGTCTCGCCCAGTTGGACCGCATGGCTGAAAAATCCGCTCAAAACATTGTGGCCGCCCTGGAATCGTCCAAACCGACAACCCTGCCACGGTTCTTGTTTGGACTGGGTATACGCCATGTTGGGGAAGCCACCGCCAAAGAATTGGCCCGTCACTTTGGCAGCCTGGACCGCGTGATGGATGCGAGCGAAGAGGCTTTGCTTCAAGTCAACGATGTGGGCCCAACCGTTGCGCGCAGCCTGTTGACCTTTTTCAGCCAACCCCATAACCGTGAAGTGGTGGAGCAACTTCGCGCATGCGGCTTGCATTGGCCCGAAGGTGAACCGGCATTGCAAGTGCCGCAACCCTTGGCAGGCCAAACTTTTGTGTTGACCGGAGCTTTGCCCACGCTCAGTCGAGACCAAGCCAAAGACCTGCTTGAAGCCCAAGGCGCCAAAGTGGCGGGCTCTGTCAGTAAAAAAACCAATTACATTGTTGCGGGTGCAGATGCGGGCAGTAAATTGGACAAAGCGCGCGAACTGGGCATTGCCATTCTGGACGAAGAAGGCCTGCAAAATTTGCTGGCCAATTTGCAAGCTGACACAATAAAAACCTCAACGATCGAAAGTTCACCATGACCGTACGCGAGATCCTCAAAATGGGCGATGAACGTCTTTTGCGGACAGCGCCTGCTGTGACTGCATTTGACACGCCTGAGTTGCACACCTTGGTGGCTGACCTCCTGGAAACCATGGCTGCCGTGAATGGCGCAGGTTTGGCCGCACCGCAAATCGGGGTCAACCTGCAGGTGGTCATATTTGGCAGTGGTGAAGTCAATCCCCGTTACCCGCATGAGCTACCGATTCCCCAAACCGTGTTGCTCAATCCGGTCATCACGCCCGTTGGCAATGAGGAGCAAGAGGGCTGGGAAGGCTGCCTGTCCGTGCCAGGCATGCGCGCTATCGTGCCGCGCTGGCAGCGTATCCGCTACACCGGGGTGGACGTGCTAGGCCAGCCGATTGAGCGAGAAGCTGACGGCTTTCATTCCCGGGTGGTCCAACACGAGTGTGATCACCTGATTGGAAAGCTTTACCCCATGCGGGTGCGCGACTTCAGTCAATTCGGATTTACTTCGGTGCTGTTTCCTGGACTGGATGACAACACCGACGATTGAGGTTCAGAGCTTGGCGAGCCTGCCAAGTGCCTTGTGCAGTGTTTCATCCTGTTTCGCAAAGCAAAAGCGAATCACGCGCTGTTCAAAGTTATCCGCATAAAAGACCGACAGCGGGATGGCTGCCACGCCGATGTCGGTTGTCAACCATTTGCAAAAATCAGCTTCACTCAGATTTTTCTCGGGAACGCTCAAGTCTGAGATGTCAACACACTGGAAATAAGTGCCTTCACTTGGCAGCAGTTTGAATTTGGTTTGGACCAGACCCTGGCGGAACAGGTCGCGCTTGTGTTGGTAAAAAGCAGGCAATTCCAAATAAGGTTTGGGATCAGCCATATACCGTGTCAAACCGTATTGCATAGGCGTGTTGACGGTGAACACGTTGAACTGATGCACCTTGCGGAACTCGGTGGTCAGCGA
The DNA here is from genome assembly GCA_947373105.1 of Comamonadaceae bacterium. Taxonomy (GTDB): domain Bacteria; phylum Pseudomonadota; class Gammaproteobacteria; order Burkholderiales; family Burkholderiaceae_C; genus Limnohabitans_A. Next base: position 44,154 of record CANBWK010000010.1, read on the forward strand.
TGCGGGTGCGCAGACGGTACCGATTTTCCAGCCGGTCACATGGTAGGTTTTGCCAAAGCTCGACACGATGAAGGCACGTGCTGCCAGCCCATCAAATTGGGCGGCGCTCCAATGGCGGTTAGGCGCATAAACCATGTGCTCATAGACCTCATCACTGATCAGCAGCACATTGGTGGGGGCCAGAATTTCTTGCAGGCGCAGCATGTCTTGCTCGCTCCAGATCATGCCGCTGGGGTTGTGGGGCGAATTGATGATGATCGCCCGGGTTTGAGGTGTGATGGCCGCCTGGATTTTGTCAAAGTCCGGCCGGAAGGCGCCTGGTGTCAAAGGGACGCGCACCACCACGCCACCGGCCATGTCGATGTTGGGCACGTAACTGTCGTAGCAAGGCTCGAGCACAATGACTTCATCACCTGGGTGCACCACGGCCAAAATGATGGTCAAGATGGCTTGTGTGGCCCCTGCGGTGATGGTGATCTCACTGGTTGGGTCGTAATGTCTGCCGTACAGATTATTGATCTTGGTACTGACGGCTTCACGCAGCGGTGCTATACCGGTCATGGGAGGGTATTGGTTCAGTCCTTCTTGCATCGCCCCGTTGACGGCTTGGGTCAGTTGGGGGTCGCAGGCAAAGTCCGGAAAGCCTTGACCTAAATTGACGGCCCCGGTTTCCGTGGCCAGACCCGACATGACGGTAAAAATGGTGGTCCCCATTTGGGGGTGCTTGGAGACGAGACTGGGGGTGTGGGGTGTCATGACACAAAAACTCAAAAAATGAAAAATGGAGGCTTATAACTCGTAGTCAGCCACATGGCCTGTCATGGCTTTGGCGATCAGTGCGGGGGTGAGTCGGTCGCTGAGCATTTCGGCAAACTGGTAGACAAAATTGCGCAGGTAGGCGCCGCGTTTGAAAGCTACACGTGCCACATTCATACCCAACAGTTGACCCATTGGGCGAATGACCAGATCTTTAATGGGGTCGTCCTTGACGGCCATTTCGGCCACGATGCCCACACCCAGCCCCAGACGGACATAGGTTTTGATGACATCGGAGTCGATGGCTTCAAGGGCGATGCGGGGGTGTAGTTTTTTGTGGGCAAAAGCGGTGTCGATGCGGGTGCGCCCAGTGAAAGAAGGGTGGTAGGTGATTACAGGCTCTTTAGCCACATCTTCCAAGGTCAAGTGGTCCTTCTTGGCGAGCGGGTGATCTAAAGGCAAGACCAGCATGTGTTGCCATTCATAACAGGGCAGGGTGATCAATTCTTCGTAAGCGGCCAGCGCCTCTGTGGCCATACCGATTTCAGCCGTGTCGTCGAGCAGCATTTTGGCGACTTGATCGGGTGCGCCTTGGTGCAAACTGATGTTGACTTTGGGGTATTTTTCGCGCAGTTTGGCCACGGGCATGGGAAGCACATAACGTGCTTGGGTGTGCGTCGTGGCGATCGACAATGTACCGCTGTCTTGGGCACTGTACTGCTCACCAATGCGCTTGAGGTTGCCGATCTCGCGCATGATGATCTCAATGCTCTGTAGGACGTGCAAGCCCGGCTCGGTAATTCTTTTGAGGCGCTTGCCGTGCCGCGCAAAGATATCGATTCCCAACTCCTCCTCCAACTCGATAATGGCTTTGGATACACCGGGTTGGGAGGTATGCAGTGCTTTGGCCGCCTCGGTGAGATTGAGGTTTCGCCGGGCAGCCTCTTGGACAAATCTAAATTGATGCAGGTTCACTGTGGATCGCCATAAAGAATCTTCTCATTATGCTTTATGTGTCTATAGGTTGATGGGTGAATGACTCAAAGGTCGTTCAAAGCAATTTGGGCCATCAGGTCGATCAGTTGTGGGTTTTCTCCTACAGCGGCCTGAAGTTCAAAATGGACCGTGGGGTGGCGGGTTATCAAATCACCCACCAACACCGGCAGGTCTTCACGCGCATGTCGGCCAACACCCAGAAAAAGAGGGGTGATTCGAATATGCGCAATACCTTCTTCAATCATGCTGGCTGCTGCGTGGGCAAGGTCGGGTTGGGTCAACTCCAAATAAGCACAGGCCACGGGTGTTTGGGGGTTGCGCTCACGGATGCGTGTTGCGACATCTTCAATGGGGCGCTTCCACAATGGGTCGCGCGAACCGTGGGCAAACAAAATAATGCCAAGTGAAGTTAGGGTGTTGGATGGGTTCATGTTTATTGCCGTAAAACCAGCCACCAGAAGGTGGTCAGAGAAATAGCGCTGTAGATCAAAGCCGGTGCTGCTGAGGTCAACCACGGTTGCCAGTTATTGAGGTTGCCCATGAACCCAAAGACATTATTAAGAAGATAAAAGCTGATGCCGGCCATGACCCCCCCAAACACGTAGCCAGTGATGTGACCTGATCGAAAGTGCAGATACGCAAAAGGCAGTGCCAGCGAGAGCATGACCAAGCAACTCAAGGGATAAAAAACTTTGCGCCAGAACTCAATTTCGTAGCGTTGCGCATTTTGTCCGTTCGCAGCCAGGTGCCGCATGTATTGGAACAAGTCCAGCGTTTGCATTCGGTCAGGACTGAGCAGGGCGGCGGCCACCATTTCAGTTGAAATTTCAGTAGGCCAATGCCATAACGGTAAGATCTGCGTTTCAATGCTGGCGGGTAAGATCTTTCCGATATTGAAATCTCTTTTTTGGGTGTTTTCCAAAATCCATTCGTTATTTGCTATTCGAGCCACTGGTGCTGTTGCAATGTAGGACAAGCGGCCATCTGGGCCAAAGGCATGTATGCGAACCTGTCCCAATTGACCATCGCTGTTCAAGGCCGCGACATTGACAGCAAAGTTCAAGTCCTTTTGCTTTTCTTTCAACCAGGCACCTGTTTGACCAATGGTGATTCTTCCCTGAAATTTGGCTTTGAGCAATTGTGCATTACGGTTGGCCACAGGGGCAACATAGTCACCCAGAAAAAAAGTCAATGCAACAAATATCAAACCAAGTTTGAACAATGACCCCAAAGCCCGCCAAGGTCCCAGACCGCCCGTTCTCAAAATGGTGAATTCAGAACTTTGGGCGAAACGTGCCATCACGAAGATGCTGCCAATGAGCACCGACAGGGGAAGCAGTTCGTAAAGATGCCCGGGTATGAGAAGGCTCACGTAAATCAAGGCGTGGTGAAACTGATAACCCGTCATGGCCGAACGGCTCACGGCTTGCAATTGATCAACGATATCGAAAAAAACGAAAAGAGCCAAGAATCCAAGGGCGACAAAGCTGACGGCGCTGATGATTTCGCCATGGATGAGTCTGCGAATAGTTTTCATGTCTGGAGCCTTGGCTTCTTGAGACCCAGACTCAGCATATTGCGCCATGAAAAATTCAAATGGCGAGCTGCGATCCAAAGCAAAGCAAGCACGAATACGCCCCCATGCAATGCCACTAAAAATCCGATAAAACTGACGCGACCAGAGCCGATCCAACTTTGGCCCACGTTAATCATGTTGTAGTAAACGACGAAAACCAGCAAAGCCAATGCCGTGTGGTAGCTTTGGCCCACGCGGGGATTGGACGTGGATAAAGCCAAAGCCAACAGCAGTAAATTGATGGCTGCCAGCCCCAAACCCAAGCGCCAAGCCAACTCACCCATGTGGCGAGGGGTAGGGTTGCGAATCAGGTCCAGGGTCGATGTCATGCTGGGCGCATTAACCGAGTTGGTATTGACGTCAGGGTCAATGACAACTTTGTAGTCATTGAATTCGATCACCCGCACATCGCCTGTTCGGGTATTGCGCAAAACTTGTTGGCCGAAGTTCAGGTTCAAGATGCGCTCACCGTTTTGTATCTCAATTTTGCCTTGCCGGGCCGAGGTAATGCTTTCAATGTCGCCTTCGATACTTGAAACAAACACATTGGTGCCAGTTTTGTTATCAGGCGTTTCTTTGTCAATGAAAAAGACGCGTTTTCCACCTGCAGACTCCTGAAACTGTCCGGGCGCCACCCGTTCAATGTCATTGCGTTGCGCATAACGGTCAGTCAAGTCCTGCGCTTGTCGATTGCTCCAAGGCCAGACCACCAAAGCCAACGCGGCAATCGTCAGCAAAATGGGCCAAGCAAAACGAAACACAGGTCGTGCAAAGGAGGCCAAACCACGCCCGCTGGAGAACCAGATCACCATTTCGCTGTCGGCATACATGCGCGACAAGGTTGAGACGATAGAGATAAACAAGCTGAGCGTCAAAATGGTGGTCAAGTGACTGAGCACTGAAAAACCCATGACCAGCATGATTTCTGAAGGGTTAACTCCGCCTACCGTCGCCTCTCCCAGCGTGCGGATCAGCACGTTGGTCATCACAATGGTGGACAAGACCACCACCGTCGCGCCAAAACTGCGCGCTAAATCCTTGCGAAGAGAGGAATGGAATAACATTACGGTGTTTTAAAAGAGCCAATTATGAACTTCGAAATGACCCCACTTTCACTTGCGGGCGCTTGCCAGGACAAATCCGATGCGCTGATTGTCCTTGTTCCTGAGGGTTTTCTGCCAGGCAAGGATGCCATATCTTTGCTTATTTCACATGCCCTCGAGGCCAAAGATTTCGAACTCAAAGCGGGAAAAATGCTTTCGGCTTACCGCTTGCCCGGGATTCAAGCGTCCAGAATTTGGCTGGTGGGTTGCGCCCAAGGCACCCCAGCGCAAGTCAAAACCGCCATCTCAGCAGTGATGCCCGCAATTAAATCTGCTCAGTCCAAAAAAATGGTGGTCGTTTTTGCAGCTGCTCCTCAGGCGCAAGCCGTGCAAGCCGCGCTTTTCACAGTAGCCGAGGCCAGTTATGTCTACACCACAACCCTTTCCAAACCGGCGGGCAGAAAACTCACCCATTTGAAATTGGGCGTACCTGCCTTGAGCGAGGCAACCCAACAATCTTTTGACCAAGCGGCTGCCTTGGCGATGGGCATCGAAGTGGCCAAAGAGTGGGCCAATCGACCCGCTAACCATGCGACGCCCACGATGTTGGGTGATGCAGCCAAGATGATTGCCAAAGGAGCCAAATTTACTTGCGAAGTTCTCGGCCTTAAAGAGGTGGCCAAACTGGGCATGGGATCGTTCATGTCGGTGGCAAAAGGCTCCCGTGAGCCCCTTCGATTCATTGTCATGCAGTACCATGGCGCCGCCAAAACGCAAGCCCCTGTCGTGCTGGTCGGAAAAGGTATCACTTTCGATACAGGCGGTATCTCCATCAAACCAGCCGCTGAAATGGATGAAATGAAATTCGATATGAGTGGCGCTGCCAGTGTCCTTGGGGTTTTCAAGTCGCTCAGTCTGCTTAAGCCCGCCATTAACGTGGTGGGTTTGATCCCCGCTTGCGAAAACATGCCTGACGGTTTGGCTGTTAAGCCAGGTGACGTGGTCACCAGCATGAGCGGTCAGACTATTGAGATTTTGAATACCGATGCCGAAGGTCGATTGGTGTTGTGCGATGCGTTGACCTACGCAGAGCGTTTTAAACCTAAAGCGGTGATTGATATTGCCACTCTTACAGGTGCCTGCGTGGTGGCATTGGGTTCTGTTCGATCGGGTCTTTTTGCCACGGATGATGGCTTGGCTCAAGCCTTGCTTCAAGCCGGAGAAAAGGCCATGGACCTCTGCTGGCGCATGCCATTGGACGAGGATTATGCGGAAGGTTTGAAAAGCAATTTCGCCGATGTGGCCAATGTGGGTGGACGTGCCGGTGGCGCGGTCACAGCCGCTAAATTTTTACAACGCTTTGCCAAAGCATTTTCCTGGGCGCATTTGGACATTGCTGGTACAGCATGGAAAGGGGGCGCTGCCAAAGGGGCCACAGGCCGCCCTGTCGGCTTGCTGATGCACTACCTGTTATCGCATGAAACAACGAACGCACCGAAAACAAAAACCTCCGCTCGCAGGACCCAAACGGGGATTGCGTAATTAGCATGACGCAGATTGAATTTCATTTCAATGCAACAGACAAGTTGGCCTATGTTTGCCGTCTCTTGCGTAAAGGAACTTCGCAAAATCAAAGACTTTTTGTGGTGGGGCAAGCGGATATCTTGAAACAACTCGATGTTGCACTTTGGTCCGTTGCACCGCATGATTTCGTGTCCCATTGCCAGGCCAGTGAGGCCCATTTGGTGACTCATTCCGCTGTCTTGTTGGCCACCCAATTGGAGCCTGTGCCTGGTGTACAGACTGCAGTAAACCTAGGGCCTGAGTTGCCTGAAGGTTTTGAATGTTTTGGTCGCTTGATTGAGGTGGTCAGCGATGAACCCGCTGACCGCTTGCAAGCGAGAGTCCGATGGAAACAATACTCGGCTTTGGGCTACAGCCTGGAGCGTCGCGATTTGAATCTGAAAGCCAATTAATTTATGTCAAATGCAACTACTGCAACCAGTGCACCCCAGACCATTGATATGGAAAGGGTCCCAACGCTTCGACAAGTGATTGACCCTCAGGATCTGGACGCATCAACTTTGAAGCGCTTGCAATCAGGCGCCATCAGTGAAGAAGAAAAAAATGCCATTGTGGACAAATTGATTCAAAGTCTCAAGCCTGGGCTTGAGCAATGGTTGCAATTAACTGTGAGGCGATGCGTAAATGAAATTTTGAGTCAACCTGGGCAAAAATAGACTTAAATATAATTTCAAGAAATGTAAAAAAGTGCATTTCTGGGTTTCACGCTTGTCTTTAGTCTCAAGATTTGCGCTATTGTTGTGGCTTGCTTCATTTTGAGCAAACCTTTTTTTCGGAGAACTTATGCAAATAAAATTCAAAGCAACTGGAGTTGCAGCATTGACCTTGTTAGCAGGTGCAAGCTTTGCGCAAGAAGTTATTAAGATCGGGCACGTTGCCCCCACAAGCGGAGCGATTGCGCACTTAGGCAAAGACAACGAAAACGGTGCGCGCATGGCCATCGATGAGTTGAATGCCAAAGGCGTCAAGATCGGCGGCAAAGCCGTCAAGCTCGAACTGTTGGCCGAAGACGACGCCGCAGACCCCAAACAAGGTACTGCCGCCGCACAAAAACTGGTGGACTCCAAAGTCAGTGGCGTGATCGGTCACTTGAATTCAGGCACATCTATACCTGCCTCCAAAATATACAGTGATGCCGGTATTCCCCAAATTTCGCCTTCTGCAACCAACCCCAAATTCACTCGCAATGGTTACAAAACCACCTTCCGCGTTGTGGCTGACGATGTTCACTTGGGTGGTACCTTAGGACGTTATGCTGTTAACAACGTCAAAGGCAAATCCATCGCCGTGATCGATGACCGCACCGCCTACGGTCAGGGTGTGGCTGAAGAGTTCGAAAAAGCGGTCAAAGCAGCAGGCGGTAAGTTGGTAGGCCATGAGTTCACCACAGACAAGGCCTCTGACTTCATGTCCATTTTGACCACCATCAAGGCCAAAAAGCCAGATGTTGTGTTCTTTGGTGGCATGGACGCCGTGGCCGGACCGATGATCCGCCAGATGAAGTCCTTGGGCATCAATGCCAAGTTCATGGGCGGTGATGGCATTTGCACCTCCGAGTTGGCCAAACTGGCGGGTGACGCCATGGCCGACGGTCAAGTGATTTGCGCAGAAGCCGGTGGCGTCGAAGGCCAACAGAAAAAAGGCATGGAAGACTTCACAGCTCGCTACAAGACCCGCTTCAACGCGGACGTGCAAGTTTACGCGCCTTATGTGTATGACGCAGTCAACGTCATGGTCGATGCCATGGTGCGCGCCAAATCAAGCGAGCCCGCCAAGTACTTGCCTGAGTTGGCAAAGACCAGCGGCTATAAAGGCGTAACCGGGACCATCACCTTTGACAACAAAGGCGACATCAAAAACGGTGCGCTGACTTTGTTCACTTACAAAGCCGGCAAGCGCGACCAGATTGCTGTCGTTCGCTGATCTGAGTAGGTCTTAAATCAAGCCCCGCTCCATTCTCTGGAGGCGGGGCTTTTTCATGTACTTACAAGCGGGTGCCAGCAAGC
>CANBWK010000011.1 GCA_947373105.1 Comamonadaceae bacterium
TCATCGGCTTGCCAATGGGCGTTCATCGCCACAGCGATCGCTCCGATCGATGTCACCGCCGTAAAGGCCAGCACCCACTCCGGGTAGTTGCGCATCGCGATGGCGACCCGGTCGCCTTTGATGACGCCGCAATCGTGCACCAAAACGTGGCCGATGCGTGAGGCGGCTTCCCAAGCCTCGAGAAAGCTCCAGTGTTCGTCCTGGTAACTCAGAAAAGGCATGGGCGAGGCTGTGGATTCGAACAACTCCCGCAGCGATTGAGGAGAGTTACGGAAGACCCGCAGTGCACGCCCTTGGATCACTTCATCTACCAACTCATAGGGTTGCCCGGGGCCGGTGAATGCTGCTATGGCCTGCTGTCGTGTCGTCATGTTTTTCCGCCAGTTGACTTAACGACCTTTAAAGACGGGCTCGCGCTTGGCGACAAAGGCCTGGGTAGCCTCGCGGTGGTCCTCAGTCTGTCCGCAGTGGATGTGATGGGTGGCCTCCAGGTCGAGGCAATCATCGACTTCACCCGCCATCGCGCGATTGAGGTTTTCTTTCATGTAACGGTAAGCCACAGTCGGGCCGTTGGCTATACGCAAAGCAATTTCGCGTGCCTTGGTCATGAGTTCTTCGGGTTCGCAGACCCAGTTGGTCAAGCCCAGTCGGAGGGCTTCGTCGGCCGATACCCGATCAGACAGGTAGTACATTTCGCGAGCCTTGGCTGAACCGACGAGCTGGGTCAGGAAGTAGGTGCCGCCGTAGTCCCCCGAGAACCCCACGCGTGCAAAAGCCGTCGTCATGATCGCGTTACGGGCCATCACGCGCATGTCGCAAGCCAGCGCAAGCGATAAGCCTGCGCCTGCCGCTGCACCGGGCAGCGCAGCAATCGTTGGCTTTGGCATCTTGAACAGCTTGCCCGCAGTCGCACGCTGGTTTAAGCGTTGGCGTGCGATGGCTTCGTCAATGGTCTGCGCACCCACAGTGCCATCACCCGAAGCGGCCATGCCTTTGACATCACCGCCAGCACAAAAGCCTTTGCCCGCACCGGTCAACACCAGACATTTGACAGCCGGGTTGAACTCGGCATCGGCAAGTTGCTCTTGCAAGGCTTTGTTCATGGCTTTGGACATGGCATTGCGCGCCTCGGGACGGTTGAGCATCAGTGTCAGTACGCCCTCGTCAAGCGTCGCGATCAGGTCTGAGGTGCCAGTGTCTAGGCTTTGTACTGTCATGTGTGTTTACTCCAGTGGGGTTGTCGGGCAAGCGGACCTGCTTGTTCAGCTGCGCCAGACCATCGTCGAGCTCATGTCATCAACAGCAGATTCGGTCGCACGGATCTCGTGGCGACCCACCACCAAGTGGTGAACTTCGTCCGGGCCATCGGCCAGACGCAACGTGCGCTGCGAGGCGTACATCTTGGCCAGCGGGGTCTTTTGCGAAACACCCAATGCTCCGTAAATTTGGATGGCCTGGTCGATGATCTCGCAGACACGCTGAGGCACCATGGCTTTGACCATGTGGACCCAAATCCTTGCTTCGCGGTTGCCCAAGACATCCATCGCTTTGGCGGCCTTGAGCACCATCATGCGCATCGCTTCGATGTCAATACGGGCACGGGAAATGATTTCGACATTACCGCCCAGCCAGACCAGCTGCTTGCCGAAGGCTTCACGCGAAACACCGCGCTTGACCAGCAGTTCAAGGGCTTTCTCGGCTTGGCCGATAGAGCGCATACAGTGGTGGATACGACCTGGTCCGAGGCGAAGTTGAGAAATTTCGAAGCCACGGCCTTCGCCAAGCAGCATGTTGTCCTTGGGGACGCGAACGTTGTCGAAAACGATGTGCATGTGGCCGTGTGGTGCATGGTCTTCTGAGAATACATGCATCGGCCCAACGATATTGACGCCCGGGGTGTCCTTGGGGATCAGGATCATGGACTGCTGCTGATGTGGCGCTGCGTTGGGGCTTGAGCGAACCATTGTGATCAGAATTTTGCAGCGCGGACTGCCTGCGCCAGAGATGTAGTGCTTTTCGCCATTGATGACCCATTCGTCACCTTCGAGCACAGCACTGGTTGCAACGTTTTTTGCATCGGAGGATGCGTAGTCGACCTCTGTCATCGCGTAGGCGGAGCGAATTTCACCATCCAGCAGGGGTTTTAGCCATTTCTCTTTTTGCGCTGGGGTACCCACGCGCTCGAGCACTTCCATGTTGCCGGTGTCCGGTGCTGAGCAGTTCATGCACTCGGAGGCCATCGGACTCTTGCCCAATTCAGCTGCGATGTAAGCGTAGTCCAAGTTGGACAGGCCCTCTCCGGTTTTGGAGTCGGGCAGGAAGAAGTTCCAAAGGCCTTCTTTTTTGGCCTGATTTTTTGCGCCGTTCAGCAGGTCGAGCTGGCCAGGGGCGTATTCCCAGCGATCGGCACCGGTTCGGCCTTCGCCCAGTGCGTTGTACTTTTCCGCCATCGGGTTGACGGTCTCGACTATGAAACGTTTGACATGTTCATACAGCGGACGGGCTTTCTCAGACATGCGCAGATCGTTGAGCGGATCGCTGGGGTCCAAAGAGAACGCCGAGGCGGTGGGGTTGGCAGTTGCTTGGGTCATAGGGAGATTCCTCAGGTTAGGATATTGATGTTAGATGAAGATGAAAGATAAAGGCGCGACTGTTATCTCTAACGTGACTCAGGCATAGGCCTGTAAGGCTTCGTCAATCGCGCGTTCAAGGTCACTCGCGCTCGCGCAGTGGGTCACATGCGTACACAGTGGTCGGTACTGGAGCATGCAACTGTCCCCGCTACCCCAGCGGACCGGCGGCTCATTACACAGCCAGACTACCCGCTTGGCGCGCTCAGTGAGTTCTGCAAAGATGTCCAATCGGGGGTTTGTTTGGTTTGATCGCCCATCGCCCAGCACCAGCACCGTGGTGCTTCTATCAATGCAGTCCCAATGCTGATTGCGCAGGTCAACCCAAGCTTGACCGTAGTCGGTCGCACCGCCACCAACCTCACGCAGTATCAACTCCATTGCATCCTCGAAAGGCATGGTCTCAAGGGGCGCTGCCACGTCTTGTAATCTGTGCGAAAACCCGAAGCTGCGCAGATCGGTGACCGATCCATGAAGTGCATACAAAAACAACAGCAAGAAGCGAACATGGGCGGCGACGGAACCCGAAACGTCACAGACTACGACCAGTCGAGGTTTGTCGCGTCTTTTGTGTTTGAAGCTCAGGTTAACGGGCACACCATCATGGCCCGCATTGGCCCGCAGCGTGCGTCTGAAGTCGAGTTGGCCATGCAATCGGATGCGACGCCTCTGGGAGTGTTTGGCGGACAGACGCTTGGCCATGCGCGTGACTGCGATTTTCATGCGCTCAATGTCTGGAGGACCCATCCGGCCCATTGGTCGCCTGACAGCGACCTCGGTCATGAAATTTTCCGTGGCCGGTTTACCGAAAAGTTCAAAGCGCTGCTCGACCAGTGCACGGGCCTGGCGTTGCAACAGGTCACGTGCGGAGTCCAGTATTTTTGCTTCAGCTTGCGCTTTAGCTGAAGTCTCACTCAAAAGTTCAAGCAATCGCGCCTCTAAAGGCGCTATGCCGAGTTCATCCAGTATTTGGCGCACAAAGAAAGTGGCTTGTGACGAGAAACGGATCTCATCAACACCAGCTCGGGCCGCTGCGTGTCTGAGTGCCGTATCGAGTGCATCCCGGCCCTTTCGTCCAATGGTCAAGTCCAGCAAAGTATCGATTTGCGGGTCTTCAGTGCGCTCGCTGCCAAATGCCTCTGACTGTGCTTCTTCATTTAAGGGAAGCGGGAGACTGTAGTAAAGGTCGAAAATCCGGTCGTGCATGGATTTTTCTTCGGCTGACTTCGCCAGCACGACGCCTAAAGTGGCTTTTAGGCTGGCTCGGTCATCAAAACCGACCAACGCCATCGCGCGTGCTGCATCAATGGTCTCAGCGGTGGAGGCTTGCACCCCCGCAAGCCGTAATGCGCGGACAAATCCTGCCAGACTGCCGTCCATTAGTTAGACCCGACCGACTGATCAACCGCAGCTTGTGTCAGCAGGGCAAGCCGGCCTTGCATTTCCTGGATGTCGCTCTCGCGTTTGAGCAGCACGTTGAGCGTGTCGCGCACTAGGCTCTCATCAAGCAACGGGGCGTGTAGCAACAGCAGCGTGCGTGCCCAGTCCACCGACTCAGCGATAGATGGCGGTTTGCGGATGTTCTCGTCTCGCAGAGACTGTACAAATGAAACCAACTGTCTGAGCAGCAGTTCGGCAATGTCGGGCACCCTTGCACGAAGAACCTGACGCTCAAGCTCGGCGCCAGGAAAGCCGATATGCAGGTGCAAACAACGCCGCTTGAGCGCATCGCCGAGTTCGCGGGTGTTATTTGAAGTCAGCACGACCAGAGGCGGCACTTGGGCCCGAATGGTGCCGATCTCCGGAATTGTCACTTGATAGTCAGCCAGCACTTCGAGGAGCAAGGCCTCAAAGGACTCTTCGGACTTGTCGACTTCGTCAATCAACAAAACGCTTCCCCCGGGCTGCTCCATGGCCTGAAGCAGCGGGCGTGGTTCGAGGAAATCACGTGAGAAGAACAGATCCTGAAAGCCGGCAAGCTTACCGAAAGCACTTTGCAAACTGTCAGCCTTGTCGACCAAATGGCCGATCTTCTCCTTCAGAATCTGCGTGTAGAGCAGTTGCTTGCCGTACTTCCATTCGTACAGAGCTTTGCTGTCATCCAGCCCCTCATAGCACTGAAGTCGCAAGAGAGCAAAACCAAGCGCTTTGGCGACTGAGACTGCCAGGTCTGTTTTTCCAACACCTGCTGGTCCTTCGATCAGTACCGGCTTGCGCAGGTGGTGCGCCAGGTAGAGTGCTGTGGAAATCTGCCGCGTGGAGATGTAGCCCACGCTTGCCAGGGCGGCTGTGATGGCCTCTATTGATGCGAGGCCGGGTGTATTGCTGGCGTGTTTCATGCGATGTCACCACAGAGCTTGAATGACGTGCTCATTGAGACGGTCCCTGATTCAAAATTCATATGGAAAGTATGGTTCACGTTGCTTTCTCATGCAACACCGAGCCATGTTGTCGTTGTAAGGGTTTTCCGCAGTCAAGAAAATTGATTGGGAAAGGATAAGCTTGCCCTCAAGCCATGAAACAAGGAATTCTTTGGAAGTTTATTGAACTAAAAGATGCCCGTGGTTCATGGCCTCAATTAAGCATGCCCTGCGTAACAGGTTAAATGCAATAGTAGGGGAAATGTGTTGCCCAAGTGACTCAAGTTGCTAGCGCCCATCTATAGCATCCTTTGAATTCAGTACGAGACTTTTTGTCTTGGTTCAGTTTCGACTCGAAGAGAAAAACGTGACTTGGATGCGCTATTCCAATTTGACTTTTCTGAAATCAGAGCCTTGTCTGTTGTATTGGTTAATCGCCCCTCCACTTCGTTCTTAGGGTCGCAAGAGGCTTCACAATGACCAAATGGAGCCGCAGTGGGCAATCAAATACTTGGGAGTGTTCATGAACGATAACTTTTCAAATAGCCAAACAACTTCTAAGCAAGTTGTGTCAACAAAAGCGGGTGTGGTTTCTGCGCAGCATCGACGTGCAGCAGAGGTTGGCGCTGCGGTGCTGGAAGAGGGGGGTGATGCCGTTGATGCGGCGATAGCAACATCATTTGCTCTAGGTGTTGTCGAGCCTTGGATGAGTGGCCCTGCCGCGGGTGGTGCCATGGTGATTTGGCGCGCTAAAGAAGCGAAAGCCAAGGTGATTAATTTCGGTTGTCGTTCACCGCGCGAGTTGAATCCCGATAACTATCCCTTGATGGGTAATGGAAAATTATCTGATCTTTTTCCTTGGCCATCTGTCTTAGATGATCGAAACATCATGGGTGCGACTTCAGTTGCCGTACCCGGAGTCGTAGCAGGGATGGATTTAGCCCATCAAAAATTTGGCCGAATGTCGTGGAAAAATTTGGTGATGCCTGCCGCAAAACTTGCTGAAACTGGATTGTTGGTAGATTGGTATACAACATTGCTTACCGCAGCAAATGCGCAATTATTGTCGCGAGATGTTGATACTGCTTCTTTGTTTTTAGAGGATGGTCACTGGCCTATTGCAGGTGATTGGACCTCTACCAACGAACGTCATTTGAATCAAAAAACCTTTGCAAAAACACTGACACACATAGCGGAAGGTGGGGCTAAAGAGTTTTATTTTGGTGAAATTGCAAAAGCGCTGGTTCAGGATGTGCGCGACAAAGGTGGTTGCTTGAGTCTTGACGATCTTGCCAATTACAGTGCCGAGTGGGTCGATCCTCTTGTTATTAACTACCGATCAGGGCGTATTTTTGCAACGCCAGGACTGACTGGAGGACCCACTTTAGCAAAAGCCCTAGAGCTTCTTGAAAATCAATACAAACCATCAGATGGGCTGCCCAATGCGGATACGTATGTTGGATTTGCAAGAGCACTCGATGCCGCATTTAAATTAAGACTCAACGAAATGGGAGATCACGAATCCCCTAAGGCGCCAGGCTGCACGACACACTTTAGTGTGGTCGACCGACAGGGCAATATGTGCTCTGTAACCCAAACGCTTTTGTCCATCTTTGGATCCAGAGTTGTTTCGCCTGGAACTGGATTGCTGTTAAACAACGGCATCATGTGGTTTGATCCTGAACCTGGAAAAGCAAACTCTCTGGCACCAAATAAGCGTTGTTTAGCGAACTACGCCCCCGTTATTGGAGAGGACACACAGGGAAGACGCTTTGCGATTGGAGCCTCGGGCGGGCGAAAAATATTGGGCACAGTTATGCAGCTGTCCTCCTTCATGATGGACCATGCTCTGACGTTGTCTCAAGCCTTTCATCAGCCGAGACTTGATGTGAGTGGGGCTTCAAGAATCATTGCTGATAAGGAGTTGCCTCATGACATCTTGGTGGCTTTGCAAGGAGTCCTTCCCGTCGTTCCAGCGCGGCGGACGGCGTATCCCTATTCATTTGCATGTCCTTCGGGTGTCATGCGCGATGGCGATATGAATATGGGTTGTTCAGAAATCATGTCGCCCTACGCTGATACGGTGAGTGGCGGTTGATTATTGCTTTTGATTACTCTGTTGAGACAACCAATCTCAAATCCAAGACCCCGAATGCGGCTTCATTTTTTTCAATCCCAAGACTACATGCGTATTGGTCCTTAAGCATGCGTGTGTCCCCTGTATAACTTGAATGCCTGATTATTAAACACGCCGCTGCTGGCCAACCCAGAAGCGCTCGCGGATCTCGCGCTTAAGCACCTTTCCAACCGAACTGCGTGGCAAGCTGTCCCAAACCTCCATGCTCTTTGGTGCCTTCATGCCCCCCAGCCGTTCTCGGCAAAAGGACATGGCAGCCTCTTCATCCCATGGTGCGCCCGGCTTGAGCTCAATAATTGCCTTGACTGCCTCGCCCCATTTTTCATCGGGTACGCCAATGACGGCGCAATCGCTGACGGCCGGAAGCGACCACAAGACCTGCTCTATTTCGCTCGGGGATATGTTGAAGCCACCGGAGATGATCAGATCTTTTAATCGATCAACGATGTAGACATAGCCGTCATCGTCACGGTAGCCCACTTCCCCGGTGTGCAGCCAGCAGAACTTGAGGGCTTCAGCGGTGGCTTCTTCTTTCTTGTAATAACCACGCATCACCAGATCGCCTTGTACTACCACCTCACCTTTGATTCCTGCATCGAGCAGTTGGCCTGTCTCACCCATAATCCCCAGCCTTACGAAAGGGGAGGGTCGACCGCAACTGGCCAAGCGATGACTTAACGACGGATTTGCCAGTATTTCCGCATGGTCTCGGCTCGTCATGCAAGTGCAAATGAATGGCGCTTCTGATTGACCATAACACAGCACCATCACAGGGCCGAACACATCCAAGGCTTCACGCAGCTTCTCGACAGACATGGGTGCGGCAGAGTAGACGAAATACTGAAGTGAACTGTAGTCAACAGTGCGCGCATAGGGATGCGAAAGTAACTTATAAATAACTGTTGGCGGTAGGAACAACTGCGTGACTTTGAATTTCTCTATGGCTTTCAACATGAGGCCCGGTTCAGCAGAAGGCATGATGATATTGACACCTCCATAGGCCATGGTGGCAAAGGTAACTGCACCTGACGCGTGGGACAGCGGCGTGGCAATCAAGTGAACTGGCCTTCCCACGACAGGCATGGCTGCGAACCAGTTGGAAAACATCGTGAAATAGTTGCGGTGCGTCACAATTACGCCCTTGGGTAGTCCGGTTGTACCACCCGTGCCACGTATTGCCACCACATCTTTGGCTGTTGATGCGCTCCGCACGTGGCTTGCATCCTGCTTCTTGGCCCAGCTTTCCAAGTCTTCAATACCTTGAAGTGGACGATCAATGCAGACGATACCGCGCAGGTCAGGCATGGCCTTGTACAGTTGCTCAATCTGGTCATCGAATGCACTGTGAATAAAAAGGAATTCGCAACCACCTTTAGCAAGAATATTGATATTTTCTTCAGACGAATTTCGTGCGTTCACTGGCAGCCAGACGCCCTTTGAGCGAACAATGCCTAAAACGGCAACAAATGTCATTAAATGATGATTGGCAAGCACCCCAATTTGGCTGTTTAGAGTGATCCCAAAGGCATTCAAGCCGTTGGCGATACGTTATGAAAAATCATACACTTGGCCGTAGTTCAGAACACGTCCATCAGGCTCCATCAGACAGGGTGCATTAGCCCCATAGCCACATCCGCGGTCGAATATATCTATCAGTTGCATGAGGGCAATTGCCTCTATTTTCTATTCGGCTTTGGCGCCACTGGCGCGGACAACTTGCAGCCACCGCTGGCGCTCGGCACCCAGGGTTGCGCTCCATTCTGAATGACCCGTGTATTTTGCTTCCATACCAATTGAGGTGGTGAAATCTTTGTAGCCTGTACCACGTGCTACGACAACAATGGCTTCGGAAAATTTTTGTACGATATGCAATGGTGTTCCTGAGGGAGCAAAGAAAAAAGTGTTTGCCACATAGTCCTATCCCGGTACACCGGCTTCTGCGACAGTAGGTATTTCTGGGTAAGAACTTGAGCGACGGGTGCCACTGGCTGCTAGGATTCGCATTTTTCCGGCTTGAATGAGAGGCTGGGCAGTGGTAATCGCGGCAAAAGAGAAGTTCACTTCGCCAGTGGATGTGCCCACTGCGGCTGGAACTTGTTCTTTGTATGGGACGTGCAGTAACTGTGCGCCAGTCAAGGTGGAAAGCATCGATCCGGCGAGCTGCCATTGCCGCCTGAGGCATACGCTACCTTACCGGGATTGACTTTTGCGAAATCTATCAACTCTTTGACGCTGTTAAAGGGCGAGTTGCTGGGAACAACGAGCATCAGTTGTACCGCCCCGACTTTTGCAACAGGTATGAAGCTCTTGATGGGATCGTATGGCAACTTGGCCACCATCGATTCGTTGGTAAAGTAGCCTGAGGAGGTGATCATGAATGTGTAACCATCGGGCGCAGCACGTGCGGCCAGCTCAGTGCCTATGATGCCATTGGCACCGGCGCGGTGGTCCATGACCAAAGGCACTTTCCACTTTTCACTGATCTGACTGGCTATGTATCGGGCTGATCCATCAGTAGCTGTTCCAGGTGCATAAGGTTGGATCAGTGTGATCGCGCGGTCTGGCCAAGGTGTGTCTGCTGCAAAAACGTTACCTACTTGCAGTGAAGCCATCAGAACAATGCTAGCTACGTATGTCAATTTTTTTATCATTTGGTTTCTTTCTATGCAAAATTCCGCAGATACAAATTTTCTTTAATGAAATTGATTCGTCAAATTTACCGGCTAAAGCGGCCTCATATCAATACAGATACCAGGCAAGCTGATCTTCAGATGTCTTGACCAAAATGTATTGCAATGTCAATTATTTTGCAAATACATCCTTTTGCCTTTTGACCTGACCAAATGATTCCTACATCAGTTGATTTATCAGAGGATTTGTAAATTGGATTCAGTTTTTCAGAATCATGTCTGCGCTGCTAATCACGCCTTGATTTGCAGCTTTCAAAGTTTTTTGTGCCATTTGCTTGTAAAGTGAGTGGTCTTAGCAACAACTATTGGAAAGACCCCTTATGGCGTGGTTCATGCACAAGTTTGAAGCGACATTGGATTTCTATGGCCGCGTTCTGATGCTGCCACTCGGTTATGCGGTTAACGATGACCTGACGCAGAAACAACTTTGTTGTGATTGCAGCGCGGGTTTATTCGCGCAAGTACTGGGCAGCAACAAACCGAAATGGCAGGATCAGCAAATTGAGGCGTTTCTTTTGCGCACCTGTTTCCAGACCGAGCGTAGCGGGGTTGTGGCATGAGCCCAAATTTCAATGCAGAGGCCATCGCTGAGGGGTTATTGTTGGCCCATAGAGAAGGCAAAAATTTCGAGCCTTTGCACATGAGCAGCGGCATTTTGTCTATAGAACAAGCCTATCACGTCCAACGATGTTTGGTCGACTTAATGTGTAAGGCCCAAGCGACGGATGTCGTGGGCTACAAGATAGGCCTGACTTCGCAAGTTATGCAGGAGATGTGCCATATTTCTCATCCGGTGTATGGCGCCATTTTGCGAAGCCGTGTTGCACACAGCGGTTTCACTGCGTCATTGGCTGCGCATGGGCGACTGGGCATCGAGTCTGAGATTGCCGTGCGGATGGGCAAAGATTTGCCCATGAGTAAGACGCCCCCGACGCAGCAACAAGTTACGAATAGCATTTCTGAAGTGGCGGTTGCGTTTGAACTGGTGGACGACCGCCATGCCGCATATGACAAGCTGGAGGCTGCTTGGCTTGTGGCGGACAATGCTTGGAACGGTGGTATTGTGCTGGGCCCTTGGCGGCCTGCGCTAGAAGATATTGGTGGCCGTTCAGGTCGGTTGGTTGTAGATGGAAATGTGGTCGATCAAGGGAATGTTGGCAGCTTGAAGGCGCACCCCTTTGAATCGGTTGCGTGGTTGGCGGCTGCCCTAGGTTTGCAGGGTCAACAGCTTTGTCGCGGGGATATTGTGATGACAGGAAGCATTGTGGGGACGCGATTTCCCGCGCAAACTGAGCATTGGCGTTTTGAGGTTGAAGGGCTTGGTGAAGTCGAGGCCAATACACTCCGCTGAGACCTTAGTCTGCGTTGAGCCGTCATTTTTAGAATGCGCGCTCAACAAAATGGGTTGGGTGAGCGCAAAGGGATAAGCACCTTTTAATGCGATGCGCCAAAATTTCAGGACTTCTGCGTGGTGAAGTCAGGGCAGGTAAACCCATTTCCCATTTTCTATTTTGACCATCACCTGGCTGCGATCGTCAACACCATTGTGATCTTGAGGCGACATCGTATAAACACCTTCGGTCCCGACATAGCCTTTGAGCTTTTCAATGGAATCCCTGATTGCACTTCTGAACTCGGCAGTGCCTGGTTTGGCGACTTTGACGGCCTCTTTTACAGCAGCATCCGAAATCAGTAGGGCATCCCAAGCAGTTGCTCCAAATAAAGAGCGATTTTGAATGCCAAAATTAGCATCAGATTTCTTTAAAAAATCAACGGCTACCTTTTTAATAGGGTTGCTGTCAGGCAATTGGTCTCCAACAAGTACCGGTGCTACTGTCATGAAGCTGCCTTCTAAAGCTTTGCCTCCAACGCGAAGGAAATCTGCATTTGCAACGCCCTGAGTTTGATACACATGACCCTTGTAGCCTCTTTGGATCAATTCGATGTGCGGTAATGCGCCTGGAGTGCCAGAACTGAGGATATAAACGGCATCCGGATTACTGCTTAATACTTTCAATACTTGCGCAGTCACAGATTGATCTGTTGCGTTGTATTTTTCGCTACTGACAACTTTGATGTTTTTTGTAGGCGCCAATGTTTCTACAGTTTTTAGAAAACCATCGCCGTAGCTGTTCGCGACTCCTATTGTGGCTATTGTTTTCAGTCCAGACTTGATCATGTGCTCCATCACTCGATTCGCAGAGATGACTTCAGTTGGTGAAAGCTTGAATGCCCAGCGACGAGGACCATCCTGGGGCAAAACAATAGCCCCACCGCCTGCCAAGCTAATGACCGGAACTTTTTCAGCTCCAGCAGCTTCGACAATAGCCAGTGACGTTGGCGTTATGGAAGATCCAATGATCAGATCAACTTTGTCTTCAGTGATCAATCGCATTGCTGTTTTAGCCGCGGTACTGGTGTCAGAGTTGTCATTCAGAATTGTGAATTTAACTTTTTGCCCACCCATTTCGTTACGCCAGAGGTTGATTACTTTTTCTTCAGGAATCCCTAACGACGCCCCCGGACCAGTTAAGGACAAAATGACCCCGACGTGAATGTCCGCTTTTACCGTCATTGACAGTGTCGCTGCACCTATGAATAAAAGCGCGCGCATTGTTTTGAAGAACCCGAGGAGTGATTGCATTGCTGTTTCCTTGATTGCCAGTTGAAAAACTATGAAGTTTGAAGAAGGGTATTTTTTTCAGATTGAACAGCTTCATTAAGCATCTTCCGAAAACGAATTAATGCAGCATCAAAGTGAAGTGGGAGCATGTCATTTTCTGCATTTTCTGAGAGGTTATTGAATTGAGCAGTGATCATGCTGCGGTCTTCGTTGAATGCTTCTAGCAGCGTATTGAACATGTTGTGCCGGATGGTTGTATCCTGAACAATAGCTCGGTGAGATTGTTGAAAAAAATAATGGGTTGACGTATCGGTCTCAGGGGTTAAAGTTTGACAGCTGTGATTGATAACCGCTCTGCTATTGTCGTCAGCCGCATCGCCAATAGGGCGCCCTCCTGAGTGCATCAGCAATGTTGCAGGAAATAAAAAATCATAAATGAACCAACGATCCATGTTGGAATCGAAATTTTGAAATCTTTTGTAATATGGCGGTGCTGGAACATCTGGGATGAATCGAGAGACCTTCACGCCGCGCTGGCCATCGTCATCAATCGTGTCGACGATTGGTTTAGCAAGTGCGATAGCAGCACTTCCCCCAAGTGTATTTGCGTGCACATAACTGAGATGCGAAAAGTCTAACAGGTTATCTACTATCAGAAGATAAGGTGTTTCGTAATGCATGTAGCCGGGAACGTTGACCCAATCGGGATGGTCACAAGAGAAATTATCAGGCAGCATAGCCAGATCTGCCTTTTCAGGGTCACCCATCCACACGAAGACCCATTTATTCTTGATCGCGATAGGGTATTTCTTAACGCATGCTTTAATCGGCGGTTTGTCCATGCTGGGTACTTCTTTGCACAGACCCTGTGCATTAAAAAGTAGGCCATGGTATCCACACCGAACGTTATCACCTTCCCTGTGCCCTGAAGAGAGAGGGGCGTGGCGATGGCAGCATTTGTCCGCTATTGCCGTTATGTTTCCATCGCTGGTTCTGTAAACGAGAATAGGCTCATTGAGCACCCGACGGGTGAAAAGTTTGTCTTCATTGGCAGCTGGAATTTCGTGATCCCATGCTATGACGTACCAACAATTTCTCAACCACATTCGTGTCTCCTTCAGGTTTTAGTGCAAATTTATTTCCTGTCAGGTTAGGCCATTGCATTGTCTAAGTCAATCGGTAATGCCCCATATTGAAGGGCGAACTTGTACTTTGCCAAATTGAAAAATTCAATGGGCTTAATTAATTGAAGTCAGTGAGCAATTCACCCGCCATGGGACAGTTTTCAATCATACCGGTTTGGTCGGCAATCAACTGACCATTCACCCAGACGCCATGCACGCCTATTGCGTCTGTATGGAGACGGGGGGCGCCTAATGGCAGATCAAACACTCTCTTTTTTTCGCCACGTCCTACGGTTTGTGGATCAAATAGCAATAGATCTGCGGCATATCCAGCCCTAAGTATGCCGCGGTCTTTTAAGCCCAAAATCTGCGCTTGTTGGGCTGTAAGTTTGTGCACGGCTTGAGTCATGGTCATTGCGCCCATTTCGCGTGCCCAGTATCCAAGCAGGTGCAGACCAAAACCGGCATCATTGAAAAAGGTCAGATGTGCTCCTGCATCGCTCAAAGAAACCAAGCTATGTGGGTGATTGAGCATTCTTGAAACAGCCGTGGTATCACTGTTCAATAACATCGCTGTGAAGACGGTGCGCAGGTCTTCTTTCAAGGACAGATCTAAAGCAAAATCGAGAGGATCGCAGCCGTGTTGTTCAGCCAAAGAGGCTACACTTTTTTGTTCGTATATGTGGTGATTCGGTTCGAAGGTTTCAACGACATGTACTTTTTCCCATTCGTTATTAAACAATCGAAATGAAGCGGTTTGCTGAAGCTCTTCTTTCACTTTTTTTCTAAAGTCCAGGTCAGCCAAGCATGTTTTCAAATCTTCATGCGCCAAGCCCAGCGCCATTTTCCAACTCGCCAACCCTTCTACCGGATAGGCTGATGCAAATGTGAAGTCCATGCTCAAGGGACAACACGATACTTGACCACGAAGCCAATTGCCTCTTGTGTTGGCTTCACTGATCGCTTGCAGATCATTGAATACACCGTTTGGATTGGTTGAGTTGTGCAGAAGGGCTGCAACCATGACAGGCCTTTTGCTGGCTGCTGACAAGGACTCTAAAAATGCGACAGACATTTGCCCGCCCTTTGTCACCATGTAAACACCGCGTCCAAAACTGCTCATGGCAAGAGTGAGTTGCATCATTTCATCATCGCTTGCTAAGCGTGATGGCATTGGAAATCCACCTTCGCCGTTATGAGCTGGGCTTGTGCTGGTGGCAAATCCTATGGCGCCAGCTGACATGGCTTCACGAACTAAATCGGCCATTTTTGCTATTTCATCAGCTGTGGCTTGACGCTTATTGGCCTCATTTCCCATGACCCAAGTTCGGACAGAGGAATGTCCAATATAAGCTGCAATATTGATGGCGCATTGCTTGCGTTTTAGCATGGCCAAATATTCGGGAAAGGTTTCAAAGTCCCAGTCAATACCATGTTCCAACACGTCCAAAGACATGCCTTCAACTTGCGTGAGGTTGCGCATTGTCAATAAACGATCAGCAGGGCGGCAAGGTGCGATGGTGAACCCGCAGTTCCCAATAATGGCTGTGGTCACGCCTAAAGCAGGCGAAGGGCGAACGAAAGAATCCCAGGTGATTTGCGCATCGAAATGGGTGTGAGAGTCAATAATCCCCGGCATCAGTGCCAAGCCTTGGGCCTCAACAACTTGTATGGCTTTGAGCTTTAAGTTCTTCCCAATGGCTACAATTTTCCCGTGGTGCAAAGCCACGTCTTTGACTTCAGGCGCATTGCCTGTGCCATCAAAAACGAGGGAGTTTTTAATGAGGGTGTCGGCATTGTTCATTTAAGGGCTTTAATTTCACAAGGTTTTCAAATCTGGAATTCGTTTGTCGTTGGTAAATCAACTACCTTGGATTTCTTTGCAAAATTTTGGAACTTCTCACGTTAATTTCCAAACCCAAGGTTTTTCGATTTTGCTTTTGTGTTCGTGGTTTTCGATAAAAGACAAGCTTTTAAGGGTCAATCCAATGGGGTCGAGTCCCTCTAAAAGGCTAATGCGGCGAAGCGGATCAACCTCAAAAGGATAGGAGCCATTCCACGGTGTTTTGATGTGCTGATGAATCAAATCGATTTCTATGGAAACTTGACTATGGTCATTTTCTTTTTTACCTAAAAGCAATTGATTTTGTATCTCAGTAATTTTTTCGTGGGGTAAACGAATGGGAAGTACACCATTTTGGAAACAATTCCCAAAAAATATTTCGCCAAAAGAAGGGGCAATGATGCACCTGATGCCCATTCCCACAAGGGCCCAAACGGCCATTTCTCTTGAGCTTCCGCAGCCAAAATTTTCTGAAGCAACCAATATGCAGGACTGCTTGAACAGAATGTGATTCAAAATAAATTCAGGCTTGTCACTGCCATCTGCTTCAAAGCGTTCAGACTCAAATGCCCAGAGACCCATGTCTTGTCGAGACACGCGAGCGCATCTTTCAATCCTGATAATTCTGTCTGTATCGACATTGGCATGTACAAATGGTGCAGCAACTCCGGTAAGAATTTCAAACTTTTTCATATTAGAAATTCCGATGATCCACAATTGCCCCGGCCAGCGCGGCTGCGGCAGCCATTTCAGGACTCGCCAGGTGCGTTCGGGCTCCTGGGCCTTGCCGACCAGTAAAGTTACGATTCGAAGTTGAAACACAGCGATCGCCGGGACTGACCAATTCACCATTGGCGCCTACGCACAGTGAACAACCAGGTTCTCTCCATTCAAAACCTGCGTTTTTGAAAATTTGATCCAAACCGTCTGCTTCTGCTTGCTTCTTAACAAGCATCGAGCCAGGGACCACCCATGCCTTCACATGAGAAGCAACTTTCCGACCTTGAATCACTGATGCCGCTCTTTGGAGATCGGTCAGACGTGAATTTGTGCAAGAACCTATAAATACGCGTTGAATGGGTGTGCCATGGATGGCCTGACCTGGCTCCAATCCCATGTAATGAAGCGCATC
This sequence comes from Comamonadaceae bacterium, assembly GCA_947373105.1. Classification (GTDB taxonomy): domain Bacteria; phylum Pseudomonadota; class Gammaproteobacteria; order Burkholderiales; family Burkholderiaceae_C; genus Limnohabitans_A. Next base: position 16,540 of record CANBWK010000011.1, read on the forward strand.
ACGCCATGCTTGTCTTTGCACAAGATCGTGTGCTTGATCGAGTAAGGGAATATTTTGAGCGACAGAAATCACATGCTCTGGACTGGTGCCCCAGGTAATTTGCGGAGACATTGTGTCGCAATCAATGCTGACTGTTTTATCGAAGATTGCGTCTACGTCACTTACCAATGATGACCAATTGAGAGCTGCACCATGCCAATGATCACCTTTAGGTGCAAATGGCTTATCTTTTAACCAATTCAAGGTAGTCTGATCAGGGGCAATCATGCCAATCTTGGCGCCACATTCGATCGATAAATTGCAAAGTGTGAGGCGGCCCTCCATGTCTAAAGTTTCAATGGCCTTGCCGCAATACTCTATTGCATAACCGGTGCCACCTGCAGCGCCAATGAGTCCGATCAGCGTCAAAATCATGTCTTTCGCATTGACTCCTGCAGGGGGGTGTCCCAGAAACTCAACGCGCATGGTTTTAGGTTTTGTTTGTTGCAGTGTTTGGGTGGCAAGTACGTGTTGAACTTCAGTTGTTCCGATACCAAATGCAATGGCTCCCATAGCGCCATGCGTACAGGTGTGGCTGTCACCGCAAACAATGGTCGTGCCTGGAAGCGATATACCTTGCTCAGGACCAATGACATGAATAATACCTTGTGAAACTTGACCCACATCGAACAAGTGGATGCCTGTCTCAAGTGTTTGTTTTCTAAGCAAAGATATGGTTTCGTTGGCCCAAGGCGCCATGCCTCCTGTTCTTCCTGGTGCTGTTTCAACTACATGATCTGGCGTTGCGAATGTCAAGCCTGGTTGTCTGACTTTCAGCCCGCGTTGGCGGATCTGAAAGATAGCGTCGCCTCCACCTAAGTCATGCATCAAATGCCTGTCGATGAATAGAAGATCAACGTTAGGCGCTAAGTTTTGCACTACATGCTGCGACCAAACTTTTTCGAACAATGTGCGTGGTGCCATGTCTATTCAACGTATTTTTTCTCAAATTCCCAGACATCCGGGAAGCCCACCAGTTCGTGCAGCTCTTTCATATCAATCATCGGTACTGGACTGCCCGCAGTGGTGCCGTGATGGGCTAAGTAATGCAGTGCATTTTTCGTGGCCGCAGCTGTGACTGCCATCACAGCACCAGGCCAAATGGCCAATGAAAATCCCAGCTCCTTGAGCTGCTTGGCAGATAACTCCGGCGATCTCCCTGTCGGAACCATGTTGGCAATGAGCCATGCGCCGCAGCCTTGCAATTCATCACCAATTCGCTTGAATTCGTCCAAAGACTCTGGCGACTCTACGAAAATAATGTCGGCACCGGCTTTGGCGAATAATCTGCCGCGATCAATAGCTTCATTTAAACCTAATCCAGTACGGGCATCGGTTCTTGCAATGATGAGTGTGTCGGAACTCCGCCTCGCAGCGACTGCCACATCAATGCGTTTGATGGCATCTGTTTTTGAAACTACTTTTCGGTTGGGGGTATGACCACATTTTTTGGGAGATTCCTGGTCTTCCAGTTGTATCGCTTGAACGCCAGCCTCTTCATAACCCCTGACGGTATGTCTGATGTTAATAAGACCGCCAAAGCCTGTGTCGGCATCGGCAATGAGAGGACTGCTGATACCGTTTGCAATGGTTCGCGCTCGTCCTTGCATGTCGGTATACCCAGCTAATCCCGCATCCGGCAGACCCAGATGTGAGGCTGATACGCCGTAGCCAGTCATATACAAAGCATGAAAGCCCATTTGATCTGCGACCTTGGCCGAGATCATTTCATAGATGCCCGGCGCTACAACGAAGTCGCCATTTTGAAGCTTCTTTTTAAGCGTTCCTCGTGGGCTTGGCATGGATAATGGTGATGTCATTTCGTGTCTTTCTTTATTCGGCAACAGCGCCAGAGTCTTTTACAGCTTTGCCCCATTTGGGTACATCAGTCACAAGCATCTGACTGTATGCGGCAGGAGAAGAAGCTACGACATCTAAGCCTAACTTGGCTAGGCGTTCCTTGACGTCGGGCTGTTGCAATGCAAAAGCAATTTCCGTATTGAGTCTGTTTACAATTTGCGTTGGAATGCCAGCAGATCCCAGAATGGCAATCCAATTTTCTGCTTCAAATGGAATCCCCGACTCGATGAAGGTGGGTACATCAGGCAGCGCAGCTGAGCGTTTCGTTGCAGCCAGCCCAATAGCTTTGGCTTTTCCAGATTGAATGTGTGCAATGGATGTGTTGACGCTGACGCTTGTCATTTGGACATCGCCGGCGAGTAAGGCTTGCATGGCTGGTGCCCCCCCTTTGTAGGGAATGTGAACCATGTCAAGTCCACCTGCAGCTGAGCGGAATAACTCCAGCGCTAGGTGCGAGCCATTGCCCGTCCCGGCCGATGAAAAAGTGAATTTTCCAGGTTGACTTTTAACCAGCGCAACAAACTCCTTGGGAGTTTTGGCTTGCACCGATGGATGAATCAAGATGACCGCCGGAAATGTGACCGCCAGCGTGATGGGGGTGAAGTCTTTGAAGACATCGTATGGAAGTTTGGGGCCATATAAAGCCGGAGCAATGGACTGTGTGCCATTGTCTGCCACCACCAAGGTGTATCCATCTGGTGCTGATTTGGCTGTGAATGCCACCGCAATGGTGCCGCCTGCGCCTACTTTGTTTTCTACGATAACTTGCTGCCCAATTCGTTCACTTAATTTTTGGGCAAGTATTCGACCAAATGCATCAGAGTTTCCTCCTGGTGCATGGGGGATGATGAGTTTGATGGGTTTTGCAGGGAAGTTCTGCGCATGACTTTGTCCCGGAAAAGCGAGCATTGCAATCGATGTGAGAAGTGCAATAGATCCCAAAATAAAGCGAAGGTTACTGGAAGTCATGTGGCCACTTTTTTGTAAATAATTTGTTGATTCAAAACATAGTATAGAAAAAAAAGACTTTGCATAGAGTGCTGCAATGGTTGCCAGCGATTGGCGTGAGAAGGGGTGATGCTGCAAGTCAAATTACTCGGGTTTACCCGTGTAAAAATGAGTCAATATTTGAAATTTCAATCAAAATGAATGTCTAAATACGCACGCCAATCGCCGTCAAAATCCAGTATCAAATGCTGTGAAATCATTCTCTCCGTGGGGTCTTGAAAGCGCGTCAATTGTTGGTTGACTAGACTGATAAGTTCGAAATTCGAATGGATAAATGCAGTCGTGGTGGTTTTAAAAAAGAAACGTCCATCAACATCAGTCAATGCAATTTCCTCCTCATTTTTGAGGGCCAGAAAACAATGCTTTAGAGGCATTAAATTGGAGCAAACTGCACGACCAGATATTAGCAAGGGATCCTGGTTTAAAGGTAGGCGATGAAGGGCATTACTTTTAGAAAGTGTGACAATTTTCTGTGCTTGGGGTAATGATGTCGCCCAAGACGCGATTGGCACTGAACCCAAGCCCACAGTTGTCATTACAAAAGAACGTCTATTGAGCAGCATAAATTCGTCCATGATCGTCCTCGCATTGAGAGAACTCATATTTGAATAAAAACCAGCGCCAGTCGATTAGGGTAAACCGCAGTCATTCAGACCGAATGCGCATTGCTTAGCAACGCAAGCTTATTTATCATTGGCTTGTAGGTCCTTTAACCCATACTCAGAATTCGCAGAGGTGCTCATGAAAATCATGTTATTCAATGATGACAGAATTGGAATCATTCAAGGCGAGGGCGTTGTAGATGTCACATCCGTTGTGAGCAATATTCCGCATCACGGTATTGGTGACTTGATGAATGGCCTCATCGCTGTATTTGACAAAGTCAGGCCTCTCATAGACAAGGCAGTTGCAACCGGTAAATCGGTGCCCATTTCACAGGTCAAAATTCGTCCGCCACTTCCAAGGCCCATCAACATTGAGTGCATGGCTGTGAATTACATGGAAGATGGGACGCGCAAGGAACCGGCGCTTATCAATGCATTTCACAAGTCACCCAGTTGCATCATCGGTCATGGTGACTCCATGGTCTTGCCCGATATTTCATCTTCTATTTTTGAAGGTGAAGCAGAATTGGCATTGATCATTGGAAAAGGTGGAAGCTTTATCCCCGCATCAAAAGCAATGGATCATATTTTTGGCTATATGAATTTCATAGATGGGTCGGCCAGAGGTGTACAACCCGAAAACAATTCTTTTTATCAAATGAAATCACGCGCTACTTTTGCGCCTATCGGCCCCTACATTGTCACTGCCGATGAAGTGAAAGACCCCCAAAAATTACAAGTTAAATTGTGGGTCAATGGTGTTCTTAAACAAAACTTCAATACGGATGACATGGCGCACAAAATTCCGCGTTGTATTGAATGGGTTTCGAGCATACATGCGCTTGAGCCAGGCGACATCATTGCAACAGGAACCAATCACCGAGGTTTATCTTCTTTCCAAGATGGAGACAAGGTGGACCTGGAGGTTGAGGGAATGGGGCGTTTAACCATTGGAGTCAAAGACGAGTTGAAGCGTACTTGGTCTAGAGAAACCCGATCAGAGCGCGAACAACGCGGCTTAACAGGATTGACCCCCCAATTGACAGGTAAATACACCAAATCTTGAAAATCAAAAATAGAAATTAAGGAGCCCCTAATGAAAAATTCACACCTCATTTCAATCGCTTTATTGGCCATGGCTTCAACAAGTCTGATTGCCCAGCAAACAGGTTTTTCGAGAGTCCTATTGCAGACACAAGATTTAAGTACCCCTGGCAAAGTAGTCGTTCAAGCGCGGGCAGAATTTGATCCTGGCGTCGCAGCGGGTCGACATACGCATCCTGGTGAGGAGTTGGGGTACGTCCTTGAAGGGCAGTTGGAATTACGAATTGATGGACAGCCGCCGAAAATGATCAAAGCGGGCGAAACATTTTTTGTTCCTGAAGGTTTAATTCATGATGGAATTAACACTGGAACTTCTAAGGCCAAAGTTTTGGCGACTTATGTTGTTGAAAAAGGTAAGCCTGTTGCGACACCCGCAAAATAACTTGAAGTGAGATCTGAATCGATTCTCGAACTTTTTTGTCATCACTTTATGCGGAGATAAGGCCATGTATCCAGGGCAACACGCCATTCAGAACAGTCATAAACCTGCTTTCATCATGGCTTCAAGTGGCGAGACGGTTACTTATGGCGAATTGGAGCAACGCAGCAACAGACTTGCCCATTTGTTGCGCTCTCAGGGTCTTAAGCGCCTTGATCATTTCTCGGTGTTTATGGAGAACAACAGTCGATTCGTTGAATCCTGCGTTGCTGGAGAACGCACAGGTCTTTATTACACCTGCATCAATTCATTTCTGACTGCGCAAGAGGTGGCTTACATCGTCAACAACAGTGAATCTCAAGTCATGATCACGTCGACTTCTCGACTTGCTGTGGCCAAAGAAGCTTTGCTGATTTGTCCACGCGTCAAGCTCTGTTTGGTTGTGGATGGTGGTTCATCGCTTGCATCTTCCGAAAATACGCCCAACTTGATATTTCGAGATTTTGCAGATGCACTGAACGGCTTTCCCGTCACCCCTGTTAGCGATGAGTTTGCAGGAACTGCAATGCTCTATTCCTCAGGAACCACGGGTCGCCCCAAGGGCGTTCTGCGGCCCTTAGAAGAGCAACCACCCAGTGTGGTGATGCCCTTGTTTTCTTTTCTCAACCAGCTTTGGCGTTGTGAAGAGAGCATGATTTATCTGTCGCCCGCGCCTTTGTACCATTCGGCTCCTTTGGCCAATGTGAGTATGGTGATTCGCAACGGAGGCACGGCCATTATCATGGAGCATTTCGACGCTAAACATTACCTGTCATTGATAGAGCGCTACCGCGTAACGCATTCTCAACTCGTTCCCACGATGTTCAGCCGGATGTTGAAGTTGCCAGATGCTGACCGTCTGATGTTTGATTTGTCTTCACTCAAAATCGCAATACATGCAGCAGCACCTTGCCCAGCGAAAGTTAAGGAGCAAATGATCGAATGGTGGGGTCCTATCGTTCATGAGTATTATGGTGCGACCGAAGGGCTTGGGTTTGCTGCTTGCGACAGCGCAGAGTGGCTTGCACACCGCGGTACGGTAGGTCGCGTCCTCTTTGGGGAGTTGCACGTTTTGGACGAGCAGATGCAACCAGTACCCAAAGGGCAGTCGGGGGAAGTGTGGTTCAAGTCCGGTGCTGCTTTTGAATATTTCAACGACCCAGCACGAACATCCGAATCACGTTCGGCGGACGGCACCATGAGTACAGTGGGCGATATGGGCTATGTCGACGAAGACGGGTTCCTTTATTTAACCGATCGCTCTACTTTCATGATTATTTCGGGCGGCGTCAATATCTATCCGCAAGAGTGCGAGAACCTGTTGGTTACACACCCCAAGGTTGCCGATGCTGCCGTGTTTGGTATACCCAATGAAGACTTCGGTGAAGAAGTGAAAGCGGTCATTGAACCTGTACCAGGCATAGAGCCCAGCCCCGAATTGGCGTTAGAGCTCATGGCTTTTTGCAACGAAAACTTGGCACACATGAAGTGCCCGCGCTCAATTGACTTTACCGATAAGCTGCCTCGATTGCCGACAGGCAAACTCTACAAACGTGTGCTGCGTGACGCGTATTGGGAGGGACGCAAGACACGCATTGTTTGACTTCCTTTAAAACATCAAACTTCAGCGGCCAATAGAGATGCTTGCTCAATGGCTCGCTTGGCATCAAGTTCTGCGGCTTCAAATGCGCCGCCAACCAAAGTGGCTTTAACGCCAAGTTCAGTTAAATCGTCAAACAGTGCCCGTAAGGGAAGTTGTCCAGCGCACACAACGACGGTGTCTACTTCAAAAAGCTGAGGGACCTGATTGACCAAAGCATGTAAGCCAGCATCGTCGATCCGGAGGTATTCGACGCCATTGACCATTCGCACACCGCGCCGAGTCAGGGTTAGGCGGTGTGTCCAGCCGGTTGTTCTACCCAATGAACTGCCCACAGGTGTTGTCTTTCTTTGAAGCAAGGTAATGGTGCGCCCTGATGTTGCTAATTGTGGTTTCACTCCCGTGACGCCGCCACGAGGGTGATTTTTAAAATCAATTCCCCATTCTTTGGCGAAAATCGATTTGTCTAGCGCGCCCGATGGTCCTGAATGAGACAAGAGCTCTGCCACATCAAAGCCTATGCCGCCAGCGCCCATGATGGCCACGCGCTGTCCAATGGGTTTACGTCCCAGGATTGCGTCGATGTAGCTCACAACTTTGGGGTGATCAATGCCTTGAAGCTGGGGTTTGCGGGGCGCGATGCCGGTGGCGACGATGACTTGATCGAAACCTTCAGATGCAAGCATCGCGGCATCGACGCGGGTGTTCAGTTGCAAGCTGACGCTGTGCTTTTCAAGCATGCGCTGGTAGTAGCGCAAGGTTTCGTAGAACTCTTCTTTGCCCGGAATGCGTTTGGCTAGATTGAATTGGCCACCTATCTCTGCTGCGGCGTCAAAAAGAGTCACTGTGTGGCCGCGTTGTGCAGCCACAGTGGCATACGCCAGGCCAGAAGGACCTGCGCCGATCACCGCCAAATTTTTGGATTGGGTGGTTGGTTTGTAGTTGAGGATCGTTTCACGACAAGCCCTTGGGTTCACAAGGCAACTGACCTGGCGATGCCCGCCAAAGGTATGGTCTAAGCAGGCTTGGTTACAGGCAATGCAGGTATTGATCTCGTCTTCTCTGCCATCACGGGCCTTGTTGATCAACTCTGCATCTGCCAGCATGGGGCGGGCCATGGACACCAAATCAGCCTCGCCGCTTCCCAATACCGCCTCGGCCACACTGGGCATGTTGATGCGGTTGCTGGTGATCACGGGCACGCGAACGACTTGGCGCAAGCGACCTGTTACTTCAGTAAATGCCGCGCGGGGCACCATGGTGGCAATGGTGGGCACAGGCGCTTCATGCCAGCAAAAATGGGTGCTGATGATGTCAATGCCCGCTTTCTCGATGGCTTGAGCCAGCGTCACGATTTCGTCCCATGCCAAGCCACCTTCCAGCATGTCCATGGCTGGTATACGAAAGATGAGGATAAACCTGGGGCCCACAGCGGCACGCACCCGACGAATAACTTCTACTGCAAACCGCATACGGTTCTCAAAAGAACCACCCCATTGATCCGTGCGCAAGTTGGTCTTTTCTACCAAAAAGGTGGAAATCAAATAGCCAGCTGAGCCGATGATTTCTACGCCGTCGTAACCGGCTTGTTGGGCCATGGCAGCGCAATGCACGAAGTCGTGGAGCTGTTTTTCGATGCCGGCTTCATCCAGCGCCTGAGGTGTAAAAGCACCAATCCGTGACTTTACTGCTGAGGGGGCAACACAATCGGCATTTCGCGCAAGAGATCCCATGTGCAGAATTTGCATACAAATTTTGACATCAGGGTCTGCAGCATGGACAGCCTGGGTAATCTTGTTGTGTTCGTCAACCTCTTCATGCGTCGATAATTTGGTGCCGTAACCGCCTTCTAGATTCGGCGGGATGCCGCCAGTAATGATCATGCCAACCCCACCACGTGCACGCTCAGCATAATAAGCCGCCAAACGCGCAAAGCCGTTTTCGGCTTCTTCCAGGCCCGTGTGCATTGAGCCCATGATTGCGCGGTTCTTGACTTGTGTAAAGCCAAGATCCAGCGGCGAAAATAAGAGGGGGTAGCGACTGTGAACGGTCATAGGTGTTCCTTTCATGGTGCCCAAACATCTTAGATGCTGCTGAAACTATCGCGTCAGTCTAAACGCAATCTTTCGAATTTCTTGCGTAAACTCGCTGTTGAGAATGGATTCATATTAATCACGGGAAACGCGGATGAATCGGCAATATGTTGCGCTGCTAGCCAATGGCGACCAAGTCTATTATTCAGACCGCAAGCAATGGTGGTGGCTGTTGTCTGTGGTCTTTCCTTTGCTCCCGTTAGTTGGCATTGTTGTGCATGCTTGGCTTGGTTACGAGATCGCGTTAGGTTTGCCACTCTTGATCAGTTATGTTTTGATGCCCTTGCTCGATTATTTTCTGGGAGAGGATGAAAATAATCCGCCTGAAGTCTTGGTGCCGCAACTTCAAGAGGAGCACTATTACCGATGGCTCACCTGGGTGACTGTGCCTTTGCATTTTGCGGCACTTATAGGGAGTGCTTGGTGGGCAGGAACGCATAGTTTGTCATGGTGGGCTTTTTTATTATTGGCTTTTGTGATTGGCACTGGTTCAGGCCTCGGGATAAATACGGGACACGAACTGGGACATAAACATAACCGTTTTGAGCAATGGCTGGCAAAGCTTGTATTGGCCGTTCCTGCCTACGGTCACTTTACGATAGAGCACGGTCAGGGCCATCACCGCTGGGTGGCCACACCACATGACCATGCCAGTGCACGCATGGGAGAGAGTATTTATCGTTTTGCGCTGCGCGAGCTGCCTGGAGGAATTCGCCGTGCTTGGCAGTTTGAAAAGGAACGCTTGATTAAATTGGGTCAACCTACTTGGGGTTGGCATAACGAGATGCTGCAGTCGTATGGCATTGCCATGGTGTTGCAGTTGGGTTTGATTGGTTCTTTCGGTTGGGTCATGGTGCCATTTCTGGCTATTCACAATATGGTTGCTTGGTGGCAGTTGACTTCAGCCAATTATGTTGAGCACTATGGCTTGCTTCGTGATCAAATCGAAAATGGCAAGTATGAAGCGCCCAAGCCCCACCACTCCTGGAACGCAAACCATACCGTCTCGAATCTGGCACTGTTTCATCTGCAGCGCCATTCAGATCACCATGCTTACCCATCCCGGCGCTATCAATCGCTTCGCCATTTTGAAAATGTACCGCGATTGCCCAGTGGCTATTTTGGAATGTTTCCGTTAGCGTACATCCCCTCGCTTTGGTTCAAAGTCATGGACCCGAGATTGATGGCACTGCCCCACGTTAATGGAGATTTGAAACGAGTCAACATTGCCCCTCACCGAAGTTCCGAAATGTTGGCGCCCTAAGGTAATCCTTGAGCAAGTGCAAAAAAATCGGATTTTTAGGAGGCCAAGCATTGCTCAACAGCCCGAGCAGCAAGTATCGTGATCAGTGCAGCGCGGTATTGGGCCCCGGCATGTATGTCCGACAACATGTCTGACCAAGGCAATTCGACGCCTTCGATCACATCAGGTGAAAATTTCTGGCTGAGTAACTTCTCAAGTTGAGTGGCCCTGAATGCATATGTCTTGCACCCTGTGACACCCACCCGAACTTCGGCTTTGTAACGTGCAACAAAAACACCGACCATCGCCAAGCGAGAGGCAGGGTGTTTGAACTTGATGTATGCCGCTTGAAGAGGGCGTTGAAAGCTGACCGATTGAATCAACTCGCCAGGCTTCAAGCAGGTTTCATACAAGTTGACGAAAAAATTATCAGCTGAAATTGTCCGCTCATTGGTTTGGACTGTTCCGGCCAATGCCAACAACGCTGACGGGTAGCAAGCCGCTGGATCGGCATAAGCCAGGGAACCACCTAAGGTGCCCATGTTTCGAACCATGGGATCACCGATACCATGCGCCAGTTTAGCGAGTGCTGGAATGGCTTGTTGTATTTGAACTGAGAGCGCCACCTCCGCATGCCTTGTCATAGCACCCACAGTGACGGCGTTGTCGCTGACAGAGATGCCCTTGAGTTCCGATAGTTTTGAAATATCCACCAGAGTGGAGGAAGACGTCATACGCAGCTTCATGGCCTGTATTAAGCTTTGCCCTCCTGCTAGAAATTTGGCGTCGCCTTCAACAGATTTCAAAGCATCTGGTAGTGTTACGGGTTGTTGGTATTTGAGAGCGTACATGTTTTGACCTTAATCGCCGTGACGGTGTTAAATGCCTGCCGCAGCCTTGACTGATTTGACGATATTTTCATAGCCTGTGCAGCGGCAAATATTGCCTTCAAGGCCTTCTCGAATTTGCTCGTCAGTGGGCTTGGGGAAATGTTTGAGTAATTGAATGGTCGTCATCACCATGCCGGGAGTGCAATAGCCGCATTGCAAGCCATGGCATTCACGAAATGCGTTTTGTACCGGATGTAATTCATCCCCTTGAGCCAAGCCTTCAATGGTAGTAACTTCTTGTCCATTGGCTTGGAGAGCCAAGATCGAACATGATTTGACTGCAAGGCCATTCAAGTGAACGGTGCAGCAGCCGCATTGCGCTGTGTCGCATCCGACATGGGTGCCTGTCAGTTTCAAGTGATCCCTGATCAGTTGCACCAGTAAAGTTCGGGGGTCAATCTGTGTGACAACAGTGTTGCCATTGACTTTAAGCTGAATGGTTTGGGTAGTCATGTTTGTTTTAACGCTTATGAAGATAAGGTTGTCTTTTCTTTGGCTTGACGTAAAGCTTGCCAAATCTTTTCCGAAGTGGCCGGCATATCGATCGTTTTGACACCCGCCGGAGCCAGAGCATCTATAACGGCATTCATAATGGCAGGAATTGCACCTACAGTGCCCGCTTCTCCCGCGCCTTTAGCGCCCATGGGGTTGAGCAGGGTAGGTACGGCATTGTTCTCAACTCGAATATGGGGCAAGTCACTTGCACGCGGCATTGCGTAATCCATGAAACTACCGGTGAGCAATTGACCCGATTCGCGCTCATAAACGACTTGCTCCATCAATGCTTGGCCGAGGCCTTGGGCGACACCGCCGTGAATCTGACCCTTTACACCGGCGGGATTGATCATGGTGCCGACGTCGTCGACCACCAAATACTCGACCACCTTGACTTCACCGGTTTGGGCATCAATCTCAACTTCACAGACATGGCAGCCATTTGGCCAAGTGTCTGCGGCAGGAACAAATGTGGCAGTTTCGTAGAAACCACCCTCAAATCCGGCGGGTAGTTTCATGGCCAAAAAAGCTGTTTTTGCAACATCTTTGATGGTTACTTTTTTATCTGTACCGACCACCTCAAAGACGCCTTTATTGAATTGAATGTCGTCAACGGAGGCCTCCAACATATGCGCGGCTATTTTCTTGCCCTTTTCAATGATTCGATCTGCTGCTTTCCAAAGCGCAGTGCCGCCCACGACTGTGGAGCGAGAACCATTTGTGCCCATGCCAAAAGCCACGAGGTCGGTGTCGCCATCAATGAACTTAACCTGGCCAGGATCAATACCAAGTCGTTCGTTAACGATTTGTTTGTAAAGTGTTTCGTGTCCCTGACCTTGTGCTTTGGTACCCATTAAAACAGTGGCACTTCCACTGGGATTGAATCGAATTTCAGCAAATTCATGTTGATTCGGGGAGGCGGCTCGCTCAATGGCGTTGGCTATGCCTATACCGCGCAACTTGCCACGGCTTAATGCTTCTTTTCGGCGTTCTTCAAAACTTTCGTAATTGGCGCTTTTCAATGCGATCTGCATTCCACGGACAAAGTCGCCGCAGTCATACTTGGCCCCAAAGGGATTGAGGTAGGGCATCGCGGTGGGTTTGATCAAATTGATCTCACGTATCCGTACGCGGTCTATGTTGAGCTCACGAGCTGCATCGTCGAGTAAACGTTCCATCACATAAATGGACTCTGGTCGACCTGCACCGCGATAAGGTGCGGTGCTGTTTGTATTTGACATGAGAACAGTCACATGCACGTGCGCTGCCGCTATATCGTAAACACCCGAAAGCGTGTGGACATTGACAAAGGTTGAAAGCAGATTTCTGTCAGACGAAATGTAGGCGCCCACATTGGCCAGAGTTTTCACGCGCAAACCCAAAATCCGGCCTTCAGCATCTAAAGCAATTTCAGCTTCGGAAATATTGTCACGCGCATGCTCATCGGCCAAAATGGCTTCGCTGCGGTCACATGTCCATTTCACAGGTCGGCCTAATTTGCGTGCAGCCCATGGCATGAGTCTGTGCTCTGGATATTGCCAGCCTTTGGTGCCAAAGCCTCCTCCCACATCGTTGGCAATAACGCGAATACGATGTTCTGGAATTTTGAAAATATTCTCAGCCAAAGCATTGCGAACTCTATGAGGGTATTGAACATCAGCCCAAATGGTATAGCGCTCATCGCCTTCGTCGTACTTGGCTAGCACGCCACGTGGTTGCATGTAGTGGGCGTACACCCGGCTGATTACATAACGGCGCTTCACAATATGTGCCGCTTTGGAAAAGGCTTCTTCAGCAGCCTTGGCATTTCCAGCTTCAAATATATGAGAAATATTGTCAGGACACTCTTCCCAAACTGCGGGTGCGCCTGGCAGGGCGGCTTGCGCTGTGTCTGTAACTGAAGGCAAGGGTTCGTAATCAATGTCTATCAATTCGGCAGCATCTTTGGCCTGCAAAAGATTTTCTGCTATCACCAACGCCACAGGATCGCCAACATACCTGACAAAAGATTTTGACAAGCCCTGGTGTTGCCTTGTAAACATGGGAGAACCATCCGGACGCTTGCGAGGCAAGTTAACCTTCATGGTTCCCAACCCATCACGAGCTACATCTTCACCGGTATAAATTGCAAGAACACCAGGTGCTTTCAAGGCTTGTTCAAGATTGATGTTTCGAATTCGGGCATTGGAATGAGGTGAGCGAACCATCAATGCGTGTGCTTGCCCTAGTTGGTTGATGTCGTCAACAAAACAACCCTTGCCCCGTAATAGCCTGGGGTCCTCGAACCTGGAAACCGATTGACCAATTCCATAATTTGTCATTTTGACTTTTTTCCTTCAAAATTCACCGAAGTCGTAGTGGTTTAACCTAATGGCCCTTGGAAAACTTGGTCCACATAAGTATCAGAAAGTGCATCGAGCGTTTCCGGCCAAGGTTGCTGAATGTTCCTTCGTTGTTCAGGTGGTCGGACTCTGCCATCCCATCCTATTTGCTCCATATGATAGTAGAGTTGAATGCAATGACCTTCAGGGTCTTGGATGTGAGCGCAGCATTCAATTCCCGGATTCAATTCAGCAGGCAATTCAATGAATTTAACGTCGTGCTTTTTGAGCCATTCGACCGCATCTCGCAATTGTTTGTAGCTGCCTAGTTGCATGCCCATAGAGACGCAACTGGTATGGGAAGAAAGTCCCAATACATCTCGCATCGACTTGGGATAAAGTTTTAAGCTGTGGTGATCGTTGCCATGACGCATAAAAACGCACCGATGACCTTTCCATTCCACAACCTCAGTCGTTACAAAACCCATCACCTGTTGGTAAAACTCTTCTGACTCGGAGACATCATTGACAAACAGTCCTGCAGGTCCAATTTTGGTGACTTTGAATGGCCGTGGCAGCAATACCCCGCCAACATTGAATGGACTTTCATCGCACAGATCATGAATTTGATAGCCCGATGAAATGTCAACTCCACGCTGAGTAGCTTGTTGCCTTTCTGTCAAATCTGATATTTGAGGCAAAGGTGCCGTCTCCATGAACCGTCGATCGTACAAGCTGTCAGGCTTGGAGCGACCCAACAAACCAATTTGCTCCATTCCATAATAAAGTTCAACAGTATGGCCATCAAGATCTCTCACATAAACATGCCAATTGCTTCCTGGCATATCTCTACCACTTCGGCGTATTTCAACGCCGCGTTTGTCAAAATATTTAACTGCATTGATCACCTCTTCCAGCGTTCCTACTTGAAAAGTCAGTTGGGATAATGTGATGTCTTTAGATCCTGCATCATCACCAAACATGGCGCCCAAGGAGTGGTGTGCCAATAGAAAAGAATGGTGATCTGAGTTGTTAGTCATGAAAAACAGTCGATCGTCCTCCATGTTTGAGGCCAAGTCTGGCAGCAGTTTGCCCAATCTTGTTTCATCAGTGAGCAAAAAGCCTAATTTACGGCCGTAAAAATCAAGCCCTGTATCCAGCTTGTGCACATTGAAGCCAAAGTGACCAAGACGCCGTATTTTGAAAGGTCGTTGATAACGAATACCACCAACATCGTATGTTTCTTTGTTCATGCTGTCTCCTTATGGGTTCAAGTGTTGCGCATTTTTTTGCGTAATTACAAGCCAAGATATGCCTTTTGAATGTGGTCTTGTGCGAGGAGTTCTGAGGGCTCGCCCGACGCAACAATGTGGCCATGCTCCAGAACATAAGCACTGTCAGCGATGTTCATGGATTGACGTACATTTTGTTCAACCAGCAACACAGAGACGCCTTCTAAGCGTATATCTCGAATGATATCGAACACGTTATTCACAATCAGTGGTGCCAAACCCAATGAGGGTTCGTCAAACAGCATGAGTCGCGGGCGCGCCATGAGGGCGCGACCAATGGCGACCATTTGTTGTTGTCCACCAGACAATTCGCCGGCAAGTTGATTGCGCTTTTGATTCAAAATTGGGAAACGCTGGTACACATCACGCAAGCTTTCATCTCGAAGTTCTCTGGCAGCAAGTCGGTAACAACCCATCTCCAGATTTTCTTCAACTGTCATGCCAACAAACAAACGACGGCCTTCGGGAATGATGGCAATCCCGTGGTCGCAATATTGGTAGGAGGGCACGTTGGATAAATCTGTTCCGAGCATTTGCACGTTTCCTGAACGGCTGGGTAAAATTCCCGCGATCGCATTGATCATGGTACTTTTACCTGCGCCATTTGGACCTATTACGGTCACGATGGTGCCTTCCGCTACTTCCAATGAAATATCCCAAATTGCCGTAGCATCGCCATATCCTACAAATAGATTTCGAACTTGAAGCATTTCATTGACCAAAGTAAATGGTTTTCACCTGAGGGTCATGCATGACCTGTTCGGGTAGGCCCGTCATTAAAACTTTGCCCTCATTCATTACTGCTATGCGATCTGACAGCTGCACCACAGCACGCATCAGATGCTCAACAAAAACAATAGTGGTACCTTGCGCTCGAATTTGACGTACGAGTCGGATTGCCGTGTCTACTTCGGTGGGATTCAATCCTGACATGACTTCATCGAGCAGCAATACGCGGGGTTTAGTCACTAAAGCACGTGCCAATTCAAGTACTTTTCTTTCGCGTAAATTCAAATCAATGGGCAAGACATGAGCGCGCTCTTGCAGGCCACAAAACTCAAGCCAATAATTCGCTTTATCGTTTGCTTCACTCGCCTTAATGCCTCCAAATAGAGCGCATAATTCCACATTTTCGAGTGCTGTCATATGGGCAAAGGGGCGCGGAATTTGGTAGGTTCTGGCCAGGCCACGCTGTACAGTCTCATGAGCCGGCAACCCACTGATGAGTACCCCATCAAGTTCGATAGAGCCGCTGTTAAGTGCGAAATGGCCTGAAATCATATTCATCAATGTGGTTTTTCCGCAGCCATTGGGTCCAATCAAACCCAAAATCTCACCCTCATAAACTTGCAGAGTGGCGCCCGCCAACGCTTGAACACCGCCAAATAATTTATGCACATCTTGAATCTCAAGAATGACTTTTTGTTCTTGAGCTACTTTGGGCGTACCTTTTTCAGAAATGACTGAGTCATTCATAGGATGAGTTAAATCATCTCCATGGACTGATCGTGCCCCTTCAATTGCGGCATCAGGGCTGGTTTGACGTCGTTTGAGCCAATGCAGAAATGTAGGCACAATCCCCTCTGGTAGCCAGAGTACCGCAATAATCAAAAATGCGGCTACCACGGCTCGTCCCAAGATGGTTTGCCCAGAGCTGGCCAATCCGAACAAAGCGACAGTGATTAATGTTGCGCCAAAGGCGGGCCCTAACCAATGACGCGCTCCACCCAGAACACTCATCAAAATAACACTCAAGGGCACTGCAATTCCAAAGGTCTCTGCTACCGTCAAAAAGCCAACGTAGATGGCATGAACGCCACCCACTGCGCCAGCAATACCCGATGACAGCGCAATCGCCATCATTTTGTATCGGTAGGTCGGGACCCCTTTGGCCTCTGCGACATCTTCATCGTCGTGTATGGCAAATAAGCCCTTGCCAAATTTTGACTTCGAGACCCACCAGGCAATGGCCAAAGAACCCATGCACATGAATAAACCTAGCATGTAGATAGATCCACTTTGAGACTCAACGATTTTAGGCGGTGGGACTGCCGACAAAAACACGCCCGATCCACCGTCAATAGGCGTATTTAAAATAACTGTCGCCAAAATGAAGGTGACAGCCAAGGTCATCAAGGCAAATAATTCGCCGCGCAGACGGGGTAAACGAAAAACCAATGCACCCACACCGCAACCTAGGCTCGCAGCCACCAAAGCCGCTACTGGAATAGTGGCCAAATAAGGCCATCCAAATTTCGCGGCCAAGGTGGCACTTGTATACATGCCTGCACCAAGGTAGGCCGCATGCCCTAAGCTGAAGTAGCCAGCAAATCCAGATAAAAGAGTCCAACTTGTAGCCAAGGACACCCAATAGAAGACGATATAAAAAAATGAATCATAAAAAGCCGGCAGTCCCAAAAAAGGAAAGAAAGCCATGGCTATAGAAATGACGGCCAAGACAACCGGCACTTGGAAACGATGTTGAGTCATAGCCATTTAGGCTGCCAAATTAAAACAATAATCAAGAGTGAAAAAGACACCATTGGGGCCCAGGCAGGATTAAAAACGGCCATGGCCAGTCCTTCACAAGCGCCAATGGCGACGCCAGCAATCAACGCGCCTAAAGGATTGCCCAAACGTCCAATGATGACCACTGCAAAGATAACGCCTAACCAAGACCATATTTGCGAAGGCGATAAAGTGGTGATCAGTGCAATGAATACGCCTGCCACGCCTGCATAAGCAGAACAAATGCCTGACAAAATATAGGATTGGCGTGCATGGTTAACACCAAATGCGGCCGCTATTTCAGGGTCCTGAGCGCTGGCCCGAAGGGCCTTTCCAATATAGGTTTTGTTCAGCCACAACCAAGTTAATCCTGATAAAACCATTGCAGTTAAACAGGCCAAGGTTTCAAGCAGTGGAATGTAAATAGGACCTACTTGGTAAGAAAGTGTCCCCCATGGGGATTCAAACCTGCGAAAGTCCGCTGTCCAAAACCATTGAATTAAAGTCTCTAAAAGTACGGCCACGCCAAAAGTGACCAGCAGAGAACCAAACTCGTTAACTTTGAACTTCTTGAAAACCCAATGCAGTCCAACACCGAACAGGAAGAAGCTAGGGGCAATAAATACCAGTGAAACTCCAGGTCCGAAGTTATATTCAGTTCCTAACTGATAGGTGATGTAGGCGCCTAAAACAGCCAGTGCAAAGTGCGATAGATTGACAAGTCGCAAAAGTCCCCAAGACAAGCTGAGGCCCATACCCATCAAGCCGTAAAGCCCCCCAGCCAGCAGACCCGAAATCAGGGCCTGCGTTAGCAATGTCATACTTGGCATATTGAGTGCAAACAGAATTGCTTAGTCGGGTAATTATTGGGTGAGGATAGGTCCGCCTGCTACATCTTTTGGCCATACCACCACCCACTTACCATTCTGTGCTTGTTTGACTAACATGCGGGCAGGGCCATGATTGAAGGGGCCATTGAAACTGATGGGCCCCATTAATGTTTCGACTGTATTCTTTTTGAGCCAAGCCGCCAACACTTTGTCATCCAGGCTCTTCGTGGCTTCTACTGCTTTTGTCAACAAGTAAAAGACGTTATAGGTACCCGCGGCTTGGCTGTCCAGATTCGTATAAGGAACGCCTGCTTTTACTGCACGCGCACGGTACATGGGTGAAAGTTTTTCAACGCCAATCCTTGTTGAAAAAGGGGGGTGGTCTTCAAAAAAAGTCTGCGCAAGCGCATTTTTTGCTTCGGGTGATGCCAGCAAGGGCCCTGGTGCAGGGTAGAGATAATAGTGAAGTTTAGGCGAGTAATTTAATTTTTTAAGCGCTTCAAGCAATTGATTGCCTTCAAGCCCCAATGCGCCTACCCATAGAAAATCGACGTTTGCATCCTTGATGCGGGCAGCGATTGAAGCGAAATCACGGGTGCCAAATTCATATTCAAGGTACAAAGGAACAGACAGGCCGCGCTGCTTTCCGACTTCCCGCATGCCTTCGGCAATGAACTGTGCAGAAGGAAACTTGCTGGTCACAACAGCCATGGATTTAGGGGGTTGAGGCAAACTGGCGACGCAATCAAGTATGACCCCGGGATAATCAACGCCAGGGTTCGGGCCAAATGGCGACGCTGGAAATTGCATATCGTAGGTGGCCAGCTTAGGAATGCCCATGCTGCTTTGAATCATGATTTTTCCGTAGCGCTGAGCGACACCCATGGCGGCCAAAATCGAATTGGTCGCATAAGGTCCAACAATCAAATCAACTTTATCAACCGTGATGAGTTTTTCGTAAAGGCTGCGAGTGACTTCAGGTTTGGATTGGTCATCTAATAGGACCCACTCAACGGGTCTTCCAAGTAGTCCGGGGCCGCTGTTCAGGATGTCAACAAATGTTTCGCCCGCAATTTTGTGCAAAAGGGCGGTTTGTGCCAATGGCCCGGTCAATGAAAGGGTTCCCCCAATTCGAATGGGTTTTCCGGAAGGCGCGGCATGCAGGGACCCCATGCCCGTGCTAATCAGTACGCCACCGGCAATGGTATTCATCACCATGCGTCTATTGGATGAAATCCGTTTTTGACTCATTTTTGTCTCCTGGTTGGATGATTCTCTTAACCCATGCCTTCGAGGCTTCATTTTATTTTGAGTCAAGTATGGACAAGCTTTGAGAGTTTGTAAAGAATTTTCAAAATTATTGTCTATTTTTCAAAAATATTAATCTTTTCAAAGAGATGTATACTTTTCAAATGGCCAAGATTGGAACCGCAAAAACACTCGCATCGAACATCTATCAGCGAATTCGTTCAGATATTTTGTGCGGGAGATTGGCAGTAGGCCAGCGTTTGAAACTGGCCAATATGGCTGCTGATTACGGAGTCTCCCTCAATCTCGTGCGCGAAGCATTGACACTTTTAGCCAGTGAGAAATTGGTTAAATCCCAGCCCCAACAAGGCTTTGCCGTCACCTCGATGACTTCTGCTGAATTACATGACTTGACTCAGGTTCGAATTGCCATAGAAAGTCTGGCATTGGCCAAGTCTATTGAACTGGGTGGCCTTGAATGGGAGGCTGAGTTGCTTTCAGCGCATCACAGGTTGGCTAACACACCCGTCAAAATGGACCCGCAAGGTCTGATTTTGAATGAAGCTTATGTGGAAGCCCACTCGGTTTTTCATGCTGCACTGATCGGCGCTTGTGGCAGTGCCTTGCTGATGGAAATGCGCCAATCGCTTCATGATGCCTCTGAGTTATACAGGCGCTTGGCTTACCTTAAGCAACGTGGTGTGAAAGACACGGGCAAAGAGCACAAAAAATTAATGGAAGCAGCAATCTCGCGAAATGTAGCTAGCGCTACCGCTATGTTGACAAAGCATTTTGAAGATACAACCCGTATTTGTATGGAGGTCGGTTTGACCGATCCTGTTGATTTGCAAGAAGCCGCTTAAAAAATTTAATTTGCCAACTTCACCTCAAGGAGTACTTTATGGATCTCGGAATTTCTGGCCGAAAGGCAATAATTTGTGCGTCAACGCAAGGCTTGGGAAAGGCTTGCGCCACCTCTTTAGCACTTGAAGGTTGTATCGTTTACATCAATGGCCGTCACGCTGAACGTGCTGAGCAAGTGGCCCAAGAAATCGCGCGAGAGACAGGTGGGCTGGTTTATGGTGTAGGCGCTGATATCACGACTGAAGCGGGTCGGGCTGCGCTCATTGCCGCGTGCCCAGAGCCTGACATTTTGGTGAACAACAATGCGGGTCCACCCCCTGGAAAGTTAGCAGATTGGCATCACGACTCCTGGATACAAGCGTTGGAATCCAATATGCTTGCACCGGCGCTTCTCATTCGTGCCGTTGTTCCTGGCATGCGCGCGCGCAAATTTGGCCGCATCATCAACATCACTTCTGCGATGGTCAAGTCACCTCGTCCACAAATGGCGTTGTCGACTGGAGCACGGGCGGGGTTGACTGCTTTTTCAAAGTCACTCTCTCTGGAAGTAGCTGTTGATAACGTCACCATTAACAGCCTACTTCCCGAGCGTATTGACACAGATCGTCAAAGATTTATGGCCGAGAAAATGATGAAAGAGCAAAGCATCACCATGCAAGAAGCACGTGATCAAATCGCCCAATCTATTGCTGCCAAAAGATTTGGCACACCTAAAGAATTTGGCGATGCCTGTGCCTACCTGTGCAGTGCCCAAGCCAGCTTTATATCGGGACAGAACCTGCAGCTGGATGGCGGCTCATATCACGGCTTAATTTAAAGAGTCAGCGTCTAATTTGGGCTGAATTTTTAGCATGCCTCTTGCCTTCAATGTCTTTATTTTGAAGTGGCATGTGAAAGCCTAAAAATCAGGGGGGATGATCATCTGTGGGTTGTTAAATCAGAGGTGATCAGTCCCATAACGCAACTCAGGATTTTGGACTTGAGAAAAGCGGGTGAATATTGCTGTTGATCGTATTGAAAATTTCGGGACTTTCATCAATTTGAAAAGTGATACCGATATGACGTTGATTGAAAATTTTCTCGAAATGTAATTGGGTTGCAGCAGTCAATGCGTTGCCCACTTTCTTGTGTGTTTCGCTAGATCGACCTTTTCCCATTCTGACATTGAGGTAAACGAAGGCGTAGTCCCCTGGATCTCCAGATGCTGCACCAAGGTGCGTATTGGCTGCACGACCCGCAGCACCGCCATCAGCTATTGCGAAATGCGGGGCAGGAAATGCCAACACGCGAGTCCCACCTTTTGGGAAAACGGATTTGTTTTCTTCGTCAGTAATGGTCAGCATGGTATCGGCTAAGTTGCGACAAAGCACTGACATATTTGTTTCTCGTTCGAGATTTGCTGTGTAAAAAATAACCATGTGTGGCATGAGATCTCCTTTGTTGTAAGCTATTAAAGTAAAGTTAATTATCATTGAATTTCAAGGATCAGGGTTATGCTTTCAACTCGGTTAGATGGAAAACGCGTCTTGCTCACCCAGTCTCGGGAATTTATGGGCCCTGCACTGGTTGAAACTTTTCAGGCTTTAGGTGCACATGTGATAGCTGACGAACATTCGTTGGATCAAGATCCGTTAGTGCCTCAGAACATTGTCCAAGCGGCAGGCCAAGTGGACGTGCTTTTGTTGCATTTGGCATTGCCCGCACCCAGTACCCCAGTCGGTGAAATTGACGATGCTGAGTGGCGGAACGTATTTGCACATTTAGTCGATCCGATGCCTCGGCTGGTCGCTGCTGTGCTGCCTCAGATGATGGCGCGTCGTCAGGGTCGGATCTTGCTCATCGGCAGTGCTGCTGCGCTGCGCGGGCAAAAGCGCACCGGCAGTTACAGTGCTGCTCGTGGCGCGCAGTTAGCCTATGTACAAGCTGTCGGCTTGGAACTGGCCACCTACGGAATTCAATTCAATGCGATTGCACAAAACTTTGTGGACAACCCCACTTACTATGGGGCCGAAGTGCAGGCCAACCCCCGCTTTCAGGATCGCTTGAAACGCGACGTCCCTCTGGGCCGTTTGGTCAGCGCGCAAGAAGACGCTAATTACGCTGGCTACCTTTGCAGTGATGCTGCCGCATGCTTTGTGGGGCAAATTTTCCCAATCAGTGGCGGCTGGGCCAGCCGCTGATACATAGCTCTGGAGTTGAATTACTCCGCTTTCACGTCGGCGGCTTTGATAACCTTGGCCCATTTGACGATTTCTTCGTCCAAGAATTTTCCGGCTTGTTCAGGTGTGCTGCCTACAGACTCAATGCCCAGAGCCTCAAAACGTGCTTTCAAGTCGGGCGATCGAATAGCTTTGGCAGTTTCCAGGGAAAGGCGATTGACAATGTCCCTTGGTGTGGCAGCGGGCGCAAGAAACAAGACCCACGTCGAGCCTTCAATGGCGGGCCCACCCGATTCGACAATGGTGGGGACTTCAGCCGCTCCAGGGATGCGCTTGTTTGAAAATACAGCAATAGGTTTGATCTTTCCGCTGCGAACGTGCGGCATCATGGCGCTGGCTGTGTCGGTCAAGACTTGCAGACTACCGCCCATTAAGTCACTCAATGCGGGTGCGGTCCCCTTGTAGGGAACGTGAACCATGTCAGCGCCTGTGACTTGCTTGAACAGCTCCTGTGTCAAATGCGCTGCAGCCCCCACGCCAGATGATCCAAAGGCCACTTTGCCCGGATTGGCCTTGGAGTAAGCCACGAGCTCCTTGATATCTTTAATGGGTAAATTATTATTGACCACCATCACCAAGGGTGCGATGCCGACCAATGAGACGGGGGCAAAACTTTTCACCACGTCATAAGGCAATCGGCCGGCATAAAGGGTTGCGTTGGCCGCATGCGCACCAATGACGGTTAAAAAAGTATAGCCATCAGGCGCTGCACGGGCCGCCAAGTCGGCGCCCAGGATCGAGTTGGCGCCCGGTTTGTTTTCAATGACGATGTTCCAGCCTGTTTGCTCCTGGACTTTTTGAACCACCATGCGCGTTGCATTGTCGGTGATGCCGCCGGGGGTGTAAGGAATGATCCACTTGATGGGTTTGTTGGGCCAAGCCTGGGTCAAGCCTGAAAGAGGGAAGCCTAAAACCAAGGCGATGGAAAGGGTCTTGAGAAGAGTCAAAGTACGCATTATTTTTCCAGTGTTGTTGTCTATTGAAATGTAAGGGCATCAGTGCTTTTCGACGTGTTTGGCAAAATTATTCAAAATACTTTGCCAGCCCTGTCTTTGTTGATCCTCAGAATGCTCGACTTCAGCATCGAAGGTCACCCGCACAGTCACGCCCAGTTTGCCACTTAGAAAATCAACAGCTGCAGTGCGATCGCCAAAGGTGTATTCAATGCGTTCATGGGGAATGATTTTCGTGTAGATACCTGCAAAGTCAAATCCAACACTGCCATCCTTGGCCTCCATGTGGGACGAGAACTCGCCACCTTCCCGAAACTCGACTGAGGACTGGGTGGTGTGCCAATCTTCTGAGGCGGCATTCCATTGCATGATGTCCGCAGGGGTTATATAAGCAAGCCACACTTGATCCAGGGGGGCGTTGACAGTGGTTTCTACAGAAATTTTCACGGTGTGGCTCCATCAAAAATTGCGTGCAATCATTCTGTGTGGGGGATATTGAAAAACTGACGCGCATTTCCCCCAGTGATCAGGTCGCGGTCATGCTTTGCCAAACGTTTGACCGAAGAAATCAAGCCCAGCGGATCGACCTCGGCCATATCGTAGGGGTAGTCGGTACCGAGCAACACATGGTCTGCGCCAAAGCGATCGATCAGATTGCGCAACAAGACGGGATCGAAAGTGATGATGTCGAAGTAAAAACGTTCCAGGTAAGTGGATGGTTTTTTCTTGATTTTGGTGCGCGTATCGGGGCGGGCGCCATGCGCATGGTCCATGCGAGCCCAGTAGTGGGGCAAATAGCCACCCGCATGGGCCAGCAAAATTTTCAGTTTAGGGTAGCGCTCCATGACGCCATCAAAAATGAGGTGGCTGACTGCGATGGTCGTGTCCAGCGGGTTGCCAATCACATTGTTGAAGTAGTGATTCTCGAGGCGGCTTGCTTCGCTGAAACCGTTGGGGTGAATAAACAAGGGCACATTCAATTCATGCGCACGCTTGAAGAATTTTTCAAGACCCAAGGAAGGGTCTGTGAGATTTTTCCCATTCACGTGGCTGTTAATTTCGATGCCTTTGAGCCCTAATTTTTTGACTGCGTGATTCAGTTCCTTCACGGCCAATCCTGCGTCTTGCAGCGGCACGGTACCCAGCGCCAAGAGTCGATCAGGATGATCGGCCACGATGCGGGCCATCCCTTCGTTGACATCGCGGGCCAACTCGGCTCCAAATCCGGCTTCTGCAAAGTAGTAGTACTGAAATGGCGCAGGCGAGACCACTTGAATGTCAATGCCCATGCGGTCCATGTCTTTGAGGCGAACTTCTATGTCCGAGAGCATGGGCGCACGATCGCTCATTTGTTGCGCATTGGTATCGCGCGTCAATTGATTCGCGAAGACAAATGCAAACTCTTGCTCTGCAGGTTTAAGCACAGCAGCCTTTTGCCCCACCGCCGGATTGAAATAATGACAATGCACATCGATGTTCAAGTGACCGTCATGCCGCCGAGCCCCCTTTTTCGCGGCCAGCGAGGTGAACATGCCTTTAGTTCCTTTGCCATGTTGGTGGTAAGGATGTTTGCAAGTAGGGGCACAACTGAAAAGCATGGTTTGCTCCTATGCCTCTTGTGGAGTAATCAGGTATTTGGAACCCGTTGCGCGCTGGGTATAGGCCGCAATTACATCGGGTTGCAGGGCTTGGGTTAGGGTGATTCGATTCGAGTAATGGCTCGCAAATGTCGTCTTGAGTTCGGCGGAGACGCGATCTCGCAGTTTTTGCGCATCCTCATGCCCGATGCGATTTAAAAATGGAAACAGAAGCCAGCCCCCAATGCCCCATGCAAAACCAAAGTTGCGTGTTATTTCAGTAGGGCGTACATCCAGGCCACCATAGATGTAAACCTGTTTGTGGGTTGTAGAGCCATACCGGCTGTAGACGGTGGCCGAGCGGTTCAGTGCTGTTTCCATGCACGTGAGGATTTGACCTGCCAGTTGGCCGCCGCCCGTGGCATCAAATGCGATGGTGGCGCCAGTGTCCATCAATGCCTGCGTCAGATCCTCCATGAACGTGGGCACAGAGGTGTCACACACATAGCGAGCACCGATGCTTTTAAGCAATGCGGCCTGCTCGGGTTTGCGCACGATGTTCACCAGTTCAATGTGGTCTTTCTGGCAGATCCTGTTGAGCATCTGTCCAAGGTTGGATGCTGCAGCCGTGTGCACCAAGGCTTTGTAGCCTTCGCGCCGCATGGTTTCGACCATGCCCAAGGCAGTCAAGGGATTGACAAAAGAAGAAGCACCATCTGCCGCTGTGGCAGCTTGTGCCAATACGATGCAATTGCTGGCTTCTAAACAGCGATATTGCGCATACATGCCGCCACCAATCATGGCTACTTTTTTCCCCAGCAGCGCTTGTGCCGCAGGGGAATTTCCTGCTGCAATCACCGTGCCCGCGCCTTCGTTGCCTACAGGCAGGGATTGGTCTAACCGGCCCTGCATGCTTTTCATTGCACGCTCAGGAATCTTTAGCGTCACAACCGGATGGGTTGAGGTGCCAGACAAGACGCGAGTCTGGATATCGGCAGCGCCAAAGAGCAAACCGATGTCAGAAGGGTTGAGGGGTGTCGCTTCTACGCGAACCAATACTTCTTTTGGACCGGGAGTTGGCACAGGTTCATCAACCAAAAAAATTTCCAGTTCGCCGCTGGCTTTAACAAGTGACCGCATTTGCAGTCCAGAGATGGGGTTCAGCATGAGAGACTCCTATTATTTTTAAACTCTAGCACAGGGGACGCAGATGAATTGTCGGATGCGTTACTCGACCGGTATCACATTCTTTCAAAATTCAGTTATAAATTGGCCATACAAGGGTGCAGCGCTTAGGACAGTTGCCAACATTCGAACTAAAGCTGCCCCGCATTGGAGACAAAGCATGAAGACACAAGCCCATCAGGGTTGCAGCATGGGTGATTTGATCATTACCGCCATTCAACGAGGGAGTGATCGAGATGCGTTTGTCTTGGGTGATCTGCACATCACTTACCGTGAGATGGGGCGCCAAATCAGTCAAATCATTCAGGTGCTCGATGGCATGGGTTTGCAACACGGCCAGACGATCGCCACCTTGTCGACCAATCGACCGCACGCTTTTTTCATTTCAGCGGCGGCCTATGTGATGGGCCTGCGGGTGGTCTGGATGAACCCCATGTCTTCGCCGGATGACCATCTTTACCAGGTAGAAGATGCGCAGGTGCAGGCGATGGTCGTGGAGCCTGCAACGTTTGGTGACCGGGCTTTGAAGATTGCCAATGCTGTAAACCGTCCATTGGCTTTGCTCGGTTTAGGGCCCTGGGGGGCGCAAACCGATTTGTACAGCCAAATGGCCCTGCACATGCCGATAACGCTGGTCTCCCGCAGTCAGGAAGATGACGACTGTGCCTTGATTTACACCGGCGGCACCACAGGCAAGCCCAAAGGCGTTTTACATACCCACCGCGTCATGGTGGCTATGGTGATGATGCAAATGGCCGATTTCGATTGGCCTGCCATGCCGCGCTTTTTGGCCATGACACCCATCACACATGCCGCAGGGGCCTTGATTCCACCGGTGCTCATGCGCTCGGGCACGGTCATCATGCACCCGGGCTTCGATGTCAAAACCTTTTGCGCCTTGGTCCAGCGGCACCGGGTCAATTGCACCTTCATGGTGCCCACAATGATCTATGTCCTGCTCGACTCGCCAGTGCGTCAAGACCATGATTTGAGTAGTTTGGAAACCTTGATTTACGGTGCGGCCTCCATCGCTCCAGCGCGTTTGAAAGAAGGCATCGCAGAACTCGGGCCGATCTTCATGCAGTTGTATGGACAGTCCGAGGCACCCATGGCCATGACGGTCTTGCACAAGCACGAGCATGACCCTGAAAACTACCCGCACCGTTTGAGCTCCTGTGGTACGCCGGTGGTGGGCATTCAACTTGCGCTGCTCGATGATGAGGGTCAGCCAGTTCCCACCGGTGAGGTGGGTGAAATTTGCGTGAGAGGGCCCCTGGTCATGCAAGAGTACATCCACAAGCCGCAGGAGAATGCGCAGGCTTTTCGCCATGGTTGGCTTTACAGCGGCGATTTGGCTCGACGCGATGCCGATGGCTACTTGTACATTGTGGATCGCTCCAAAGACATGGTGATCTCTGGCGGCTTCAATGTTTTCCCGCGAGAAATAGAAGACGTATTGGCAACACATTCTGCCGTGGCGGCTGTGGCCGTGGTGGGTGTACCGCATGACAAGTGGGGTGAGGCCGTCCATGCTGTGGTGGTTTGGCGTACCGGCCAAACGGCCGACTGGGGCGAGTTGGCTGATATGGTCAGGGCCAAAAAGGGGGCCATCCATGTGCCCAAATATTTCCATGCCGTGGATCAGTTGCTGACCACGGGGCTGGGCAAGGTTGACAAGAAAGCCATCCGCATGCAAGTGCAGAACTTTCATTGATATTCATTACTTATCGTTTCACAAAGGACACTCGATGACCGCAGGTTTGTTTTCCTTTTTACCCCTGGACCGCGTGGTTTTTGGCACGCCAGTGGCCACTGCTTTGCAAGAAGAGGTGCACTTGCGTAAAGCAAAACGCATTTTTGTGGTGACTGGCCGTACCTTGAACCAAAAAACCGAATTGATCCAACAAGCCACATCTGGCATTGCGGACCAGATAGTCGGTATTTTTGACGGCTGTGTGGAGCACACTCCTCGGGATACCGTAATCGCCTTAACGCACGCTTTGCGTAATGCTCAAGCTGATTTGATTGTGAGCATCGGGGGTGGCACAGTGATTGATACCGTGAAAATTGCGCTGGTATGCCTTGCTGAAAATGTGGAGCGCATTGAGCAACTCGACGATTGGCACATGGCCGTCAATCCTGACGGGTCATTGCGAGTGCCGGTGGTGAGCGAGCCGCCATGCCGGCAAATCACCGTACCCACCACCTTGTCGGGTGCGGAGTTCAGTGACTTGGCCGGCGGTACGGACACGCGTACTGGCGTGAAGCATGGATTTACCGGCAGGTTCATTGGGTCGGCCAGCGTTATTCTCGATCCGGCCATGACCATGGCAACACCCGATCGACTGTGGTTGTCCACTGGCGTAAGGGCTATCGACCATGCGGTGGAAGCGATGTGCGCAGTGAATGCGCAACCCTTCACAGATGCTTTGGCTGTCAGGGCCATTGGCATGCTGCAAACTTCATTGCGCCGCTACATGACACATCCGCAAGACCAGGAAGCCCGTTTGAACGCTCAAATGGGTGCTTGGCTGGCCGCCACCAGCATCCGACGTGTGCATTACGGTGCCAGTCATGGCTTAGGGCACGCTTTGGGTGCCGACAGTGGTGTCCCTCATGGCATCACTTCGTGTGTGTTATTGCCTTCGGTCATGCGCTACAACCAGTCTTATTGCGCCAAGCCATTGCAGGAAATTGCGGCGGCCTTTGGTGATGCTTCACGTCCAGCTGCCGATCAGTTGCAGGCCTTGATTGCCGAGCTGAAACTGCCAACACGTATTTCGCAACTCTCGGTCCCGCGTGAGCGCTTGGCGGTGATTGCTGAAAAAGGTTTAGCCAATCCGTTTGTGCGGGCCAACCCGCGGCCGATCTCTCAAGCCGCAGACACGCTCGCTATTTTGGAGTCTGCTTGGTAGAGCTTGTCAGTGCGTCAAGCTGTACCGACAAATTCCAGCAGCAATTGGTTGACGGCCTCGGCCTGTTCCTGCTGCACCCAATGACCGGCATCCGGCAAGATCTTGCAAATGCGCAAATTGGTGCATGCGCTTTGCATGCGCTCAAAGGCCCCAGGCGACTGGTAAATGCCCCAGTCTGCAGCGCCCGCTATGTAAGCGCTGGGCACGGTAATGCGCCTTCCACTGAACCGGGAAAGTGCGATGTACTCGACCTCATCAGTTGAGCAGCGGTACCACTGCAAGCCCCCCTGAAAGCCGCGCCGAGCATACTCTCCCACATAAACGGCCAGGTCAGAGTCGGGCAACCAAGAGCAGGCTTGAATTTCTGAGGCCGTCGGCATGAAGGGGGCCACCGCCTCGGCCATGGTCGATGGACAGGGCATGACGTAGTAGTGCGGGAGATTGGCCAGCACGTCGGCTTGCCAGGCCTTTAAGGGCATGGGTTGATTGCCCAACCAGTCCGCGCTTTTGACGTGGTAGTAGGCCCGCAAAAAATCGTGTAAGCCCTGCGGTGCCCGCAACATGTCACCGTTGGCCTGAGCCAGTGCGTAGTACCACTGATAATGCTGACGAGCAGGGACCCTCTGTTGCAAGGCCAGGACCTCGCGCGTTATCCCAGCATGCGCTTGAGGTGCTGTGGTCGCGTCAGGAGGGCCACCAAAAGGTGCGCTCATCATCACCACGCGTTGAAAGACCTCGGGGTGCATCAAGGCGCACCAGGCGGCCACCGGCGAGCCGAAATCGTGACCGATCACGGCATGTACTTGCGTGTAGCCTAGCTCCTTTACAAGTGCTAACACATCGTCGACCAAATGCGTCATGTTGCTGGCACGCCAGTCGCCTTCATAGCGGTCATCGCTGCCGGTAGTTCGGCCGTAACCTCTTTGGTCAGGCGCCACCACATGGAAGCCTGCTTGTGCGAGTTCCGTGAGTTGATGTCGCCAGCTGTAGGCCAGTTCTGGAAAGCCGTGAAGCAGAAGCAGCAAAGGTTTGCTGGCATTTCCGAGGGCACCTTGTCCGGCTTCCAGCAGATGCATGTGCAAGCCTGTTGACAAAGAAACGTAACGAGACTGAACCCCTGCAGGCAGGGGCAAAGGTGGCGTCAGGTCGGAAAGCTTGTTCACGCGGTTTTGCTTGGCACTTGCGCCTTTGAGCCACCCAGGTGAACCCCGCCGTCAAGCAACAACAGTTCACCGGTCACGGTGCGAGCACCGGTAGTCAGCCACACAATCGCTTCCGCCACATCTTCAGGCGTACTGGCACGCTCCAAGGGTGCAATGGACTCGGCCATGGCTTTGACTTTTTCGAATCCAGCTTGCCCCAATCCATCAACAAACCAGCGTGATGTAATCAGACCCGGGCAAACGGCATTCACACGAATATCTGGCGCGAGTGCACGTGCAAGGTAAAGCGTCATGGAATTTAATGCCCCTTTGGATGCAATATAAGGCACCGAAGAACCTATGCCCAGTGACCCGGCAATTGAGGATACGTTGACCACAGAGCCTTTTTGCATTTTGAGGTGTGGCGCACAAGCCCGAACCATCTGGAATGCGCCCACCGTGTTCACCGCATAAATGCGTGAAAAGATGTCCATGTCCAGTACATCCCAGTTGGCGGCCCCGGTGAAGGTGCTGATGCCTGCATTGTTAACAAGCGCATCAATGCGCCCCCATTTATCGATGGCGGCTTGTGTCAAAGCCTTAC
Organism: Comamonadaceae bacterium; assembly: GCA_947373105.1. Lineage (GTDB taxonomy): Bacteria > Pseudomonadota > Gammaproteobacteria > Burkholderiales > Burkholderiaceae_C > Limnohabitans_A. Next base: position 47,553 of record CANBWK010000011.1, read on the forward strand.
AGTCTGCATCTTGCGCGACATCGCCTTGCATCAACAAGGTATCTGCGCCTGCGGCTTCGCAGTCTGCCTGAGATGATTTGGCCTCTGTCTCACTGCGTGAGTAGTTAATCAAGACGTTGTAGCCTTGTTGGGAAAGAAGCAGTGCCGTCGCTGCTCCGACGCCGGTGCCAGAACCGGTGATAAGGGCTACTTTGCGTTGTGTCATAGGGCCTTAGTATTTTTGAAAAATCAATTGAGTTGAAAAAATTTCCAGTGCGCTCAATCTTCAGCGACAAAGCCAGTTGACTGGACAATGCTGCGGTAATGCTCCCAAGAGTTTCTAACCGTCACCGCGAATTGTGCCGGCGTTTGCACATCGGCTTCTGTGCCGAATTTTGCCAAAGCATCGGCACCACTGTCTGAAGCTACAACTCGAGAAATTGCAGCACCCGCTCGAGCGACCCATTCAGCAGGCGTATTGGCGGGCATCAGAAAACCGGACCAGTCTTGAAAAATGACGTCCTTATATCCGGATTCCACCATGGTGGGGATGTTCGGTACGAAGCGCGATCGGATAGAACTTGTGGTGGCCAAAATACGCAACTTGCCTTCATTGGCATGTTGAAGTACTTCAGGCAGCGGGGTGATGACGGATGCAATATGTCCCCCCAGTACATCAATCACAGAGGGTGCGCCGCCTTTATAGCTGATGAGCGGCAGATTGATCCCCGCCGATTTGGCGAACATTACGCCTGCAAAATGCTGGCTCGATCCGCCTGGGCCACCGAAGTTGGCTTTTGTTGGATTGGCCTTTACCCATGTGATGAACTCAGAAAGGTTCGTGACGTTTGCTGGCACCGCGGGACCCACTGAAAGGGCCAAAACACCCTTGCTGGTGGTTGCCACAGGTACAAAGTCACGCATTGTGTTGTAAGTGATGTTTTTGTAAACATGAGGAGAGATAATCATTGGGAACGCCGGTGTGAATAACAGTGTAGTGCCATCGGCCGGTCGGTTTTTGACATACTCCACTCCAATACGTCCTGCAGCGCCCGCACGGTTTTCAATAACCACGTTTTCCGCATAAGTCCCCCTCAGACGCTCTCCCACCAGTCTGGCGACACCGTCAGTTGCTCCACCTGCAGGAAAAGGAACCACAATCGTGACTTGTTTGAGTAGGGTCGGTTGATTTTGGGCGTATACGCCTGAACTCAAGGCGCAAATTGCTGCCATGGATGTTGACAGTGTCATCCTTAGAAAATATCTAGAAAAGTTCATTATTTTTCCAAAAATAGAGTGACTTAATCATGTGACAACAATGTTGTGCAGTGGCACTCCCTGCATCAAACGCTGAAGATTTTCTACGGTGCCATCAGCCAGCCTGCGAAGACTTTCAGGACTTCCGCCGCCACCATAATGAGGGGACAACAAAAGATTAGGCGCATTCCAAAGTTGATCGTCTGCTGGAAGAGGCTCTGGGTCCGTCACATCAATGCCAGCCCCTGCCAGTTGCCCTGATTCAAGTGCTTCACGCAGAGCCACCTGATCGACAATGCCCCCTCGCGCGATGTTGATCAACACAGAACCCTTCTTGCACGCGGCAAACTCTTTGAAACCCATCATTTGGTGGGTTTGTTCCGTTAGGGCAATGGCGATCACTATCACGTCAGCTGTATTCAATGCTTCGTGCAAGTCATTCAGTGCATAGACTTTGTCTAGCATTGGTTCAGGTGTTGCGGATCTCGAGACACAGTTCACCTTCATGCCAAATGCTTTTGCCCGGGGAACCAGTTCTCTGCCGATGTGGCCAAATCCGACGAGTAGCATGGTCAAGCCTTCGAGTGAGAATGCTTTTAAGCCAATTGCACGGTCCCATTTGCGTTCAGCTTGTTGAATCAACATGTCAGGCACGCGTCGCCCAATTGCCAGCAGCATGGCCATGGCATGTTCAGCAACTGCTGGTGATACAGCGCCCGCAGCGTAAGTGATAGCGATATTTTTCGGTAATCCAGCTGATTCAAATCCCTCCCGTCCTGCCGTGATGAAATGCATCCAACGGACGGTCGAAGTGGGGTCGGCCAAAGCCTTGACGACTACTTCGGCCTCGGAGTGCGGCGCATCATAAAGAATGAGTGCCTGTGCGCCTGGAAGTGCAGCCAAGAGTTCTGGCAGTGTGTTGGCCACGACAAGATCAACTCCATCCAAGGACTTTAGTCGCTCAGTGATAAGGGCTCTAGCCAGTGCCAATTTGGCCCAGTAAACAACGCGCATTGGAGTGTTTCTTTCTTGAAGTGTCATTTGTTTTTAATGGGGTGTTCACGCAAGGCCTCTTCATTGACATCGGCCCCCCAACCTGGTCGGTTAGGGACAAGCATGTCGCCGTTTACGATTTCAGGGGGGTGTGTGACAAAGGAACGGGTCCATGGGGCCTCGTCAGGCCGAAGCTCCATGATGCGAACATTGGACAATGCAGCGCAAAACTGCAAGCTCATCAAATTGCCCAATTCGCCTACGGGGTTATGTGGCGCAATATGGGTTTCAAATGCATCTGCCAAAGTGGCAATTCGCAATGACTGCCAAACGCCATTCCATAACGGATCGACAATGGCCATGTCAACCGTCCTACCAGCGATGAAGGGGCGGTATTCTGAGAGCCCGTGCAAAGATTCTAGGGAGGCGATTGGCGTTCGGGTTCCATTTCGAATCAGGGATAAAGACTCTGCATCCCGAGTGTCAAGTTCCAACCAGTAGAGGTTTAGCGCTTCTAATTTTCTTGCCAATCGCAAGTAGCCCTCGGTTCTCTGACTGAAACTGACATCCAGCATCAATCCAGTGTGTTGGCCCAAGCCTTCGCGAAGGGCTTCAAGTTGTTCAACGATCGCACCGATTTGGGCATCGGTATAGCTTCTGTCTAAAAAACCTGGTGCGATGCGAAATCCTCCATTGAACATGTAGGGTTCTGATTTATCGAAAAATACAGGATTGGTTTTAACTGCCTTAAATCCTTGAGAGACAGCTTCTTTGCCCAGTCGCGTGAAATCGTTCAAATTGCGAACAGGCTCATAGCCCCATTTTTCGTAGAGCGCTGGATAACGGACTCGAAAGCTCCCGCAATGGGTCCAATACACCGGAACACGGTCGCGAAAAGGACCACCAAAGAGAGCGTGAACGGGAACTCCCCGTGCCTTGCCACAAATATCCAAACATGCATTTTCAATGGCCGCTACGGCTTGGTGGGACAGACCGCCAGAAGCTAAGCGTGTTGTGGCCAAAAGAGTCTCGCTCAAATGGGCATAGTGAAGGGGGTTCATTCCTATCGCGCTTTTGGCAAACCCTTGAATGACTGGAACTACAGAAACACCTGCGAATCCATCATAAAACTCAGCCCAACCTACGATTCCTTCGTCTGTACTGACTTTGATGTACGAGCAGATGCGATATCCGCCATCAGCTTGTAATGTCTCAATTTTTGTAATTTTCATAATGCATCCGAATTTTTTTAAATAGACTTATGAACTACATTCGCAATTAATTTCACTTTTTCTTCAAAGAATTTGCAGCTTGCAAAAAATCAAAGTCAACACCTTCATCTGCCTGTGTCACTGACTGAAGAAATAGTTTCCGGTAGCCACGTTCGGCGCTAGGTCTTGGTTTGGCTAAGCTGAGAAGTCGTGACGCCATTTCTGTTTCTTCGATAAGTAATGAAATTTCGCGGCGCTCCACACTCAGGCGAATGCGGTCTCCGTTTTGTACACACGCCA
>CANBWK010000012.1 GCA_947373105.1 Comamonadaceae bacterium
CACTGTTCAATACACTGCAAAGGACACCCGCCGTGGTCGTGGCCAAACTGCTGGTCGTCGGTGTCACACTGACTGCGCCAGACGCGGCGCTGGCGCCCGCAATGTTGCTGGCCGTGACGCTGCAGTTGTAAGCCATGCCATTGCTCAGACCGGCGACCACAATCGGGCTGGAGGTCCCCGCGCCACTGGCGCTGGTTGAACCGCTCAAGCACGAGGCGGTATAGCCGGTGATGCTGGCCCCGCCATTGGAGGACGGTGCACTGAAAGCGATGCTCGCACTCGCGTTGCCTGCGGTGGCCGCACCGATGGTGGGTGCGCCGGGCACAGTGACAGAACTGGTGTTGCTGTCAGAACTGCTGCCCCCGCCGCCGCAAGCCACTAAAACCAGCGCACAGACTGCGGCACTCAGCATCTGTCGGCTTAAAAAATGAATCCGCATGTCCGTGTCTCCTGTTGGGAATGTCAAAATCAATACACAAGTGTTTCGAAATTTTAATGAAAAATCACATTCACCAAGAAATCAATTTGTAAATTTTTATAAAAATAAAGGCCTCTATTTATAAATTACACGACCAGCAGGGCCCGGAAATCATTCACGTTGGTGTAAGTCGGGCCGGTCACGACCAGATCGCCCAAGGCCGCAAAAAAAGTATAGGCATCGTTGCGTTGCAAATGGATGTCGAGTTTCAAGCCCAATGCTTTGGCGCGGCTCAAGGTGTCAGGTCCCAAACGGGCGCCCGCATTGTCTTCGACCCCGTCAATCCCATCGGTATCTGCCGCCAAGGCCCAAACGCCTGCTTGGCCTTGCAGCGCTTGGGCCAGGCCCATACAAAACTCACCGGCCCGTCCACCCCGGCCACGCGCCGTGCCCAAAGGCTGGGGTTTGATGGTCACTGTGGTCTCGCCACCGCTCAAAATCACACACGGCTTTTGAAAAGGCCCTTGCCCCTTGGCGGCAGCCCGCGCCAGTGCGGCGTGGACCTTGCCCACCTCGCGTGACTCGCCTTCCATTTCGTCACTGAGGATGTAGGCATTCAAACCCATGGCGCGGGCAGCATCCGCAGCGGCTTCGAGTGATTGTTGGGGGGTGGCTGTCATCTGCAAACTGTGGCCATCAAACACAGGCGAGCCCGGCTTGGGCGTTTCCCATGAGCCGGTCCGCAAGGCCTGGGTCACCGCGTCGGGCACATCAATGCCATAGCGCTGCAAGATGGCCATTGCATCGGCGCAGGTGCTGGCGTCGGGCACGGTGGGGCCACTGGCAATGATGGACGGGTCGTCGCCCGGCACATCGCTGATGGTCAGCGTCACCACGCGAGCGGGGGCGCAGGCTGCGGCCAAGCGACCGCCCTTGATGCGCGAGAGGTGTTTGCGCACGCAGTTCATCTCTGCAATGTTGGCACCGCTGTTCAGCAGTTGTCGGTTGATGCTTTGTTTGTCTTCCAGGCTGAAGCCCTCGGCTGGCAGTGTCAGAAGCGCCGAGCCACCACCTGAAATCAGGCACAGCACCAAGTCGTCAGCGTTCAAGCCCTGGGCAAGCGCCAATATGCGCTCTGCCGCCTGCAAGCCCGCGGCATCGGGCACGGGATGGGCGGCCTCGACCACCTCAATGCGCACGGGCAAGCCCGCCGGGCGTGGCGGTATGTGGCCATAGCGCGTGACCACCAGACCCGACAGCGGGGCATTCTGAGGCCACAAGGCCTCGACCGCCTGCGCCATCGCACCACCGGCCTTGCCTGCGCCCAGCACCAGCGTGCGGCCCTTGGGGGAAGTTGGCAAATGCGCGGCGGTGTTCTGGAGCGGCAAGGCGCGTTGCACGGCGGCGTGGTAAAGCCCCAGCAGCAAAGCATGGGGATCGTTCGCGAAAGTGTTTGGACTCAAAGGCATGGGCAAATTGTGCCGCATCTGCGGTTAAAGTCTTTGCCATGTCTACCCTGCTCATCCACCGCGCCCGTTGCATTGCCACCCAAGACGATGCCAACACCGAACTCCAAGACGCCTCGCTCTTGATCCGCAACGGTCGGATTGAACGCATCATTCCCGCCAGTGAAAATACCGATCTCGAAATAAGCGATCTGCTGTCGCAGGTCGATGAAGTCATCGACGCTCGCCGCCATGTGGTGGTGCCGGGCTTGGTTAACACGCACCACCACATGGTCCAGTCGCTCACGCGGGCGATACCCAAGGTGCAAAATGCGGAGCTTTTCAGTTGGCTCCAGGGGCTTTACCCGATCTGGGTGGGCCTCACGCCCGAGATGGTGCGCGTGTCGGGCCAAGTGGCCATGGCCGAGCTGCTGCTGAGCGGCTGCACCACCAGCAGCGACCACCTCTACATTTACCCCAACGGCGTGCGGCTAGACGACAGCATCGAAGCGGCGCACACCATGGGGATGCGCTTCACGGCCACGCGCGGCAGCATGAGCGTGGGCCAGTCGCAAGGCGGCCTGCCGCCTGACAGCGTGGTCGAAAAAGAGCCCGCCATTCTCAAAGAAACGCAGCGCCTGATTGAAGCCTGGCACGACGCCAGCTACGGGTCAATGACGCATGTGGCTGTGGCCCCTTGCTCGCCCTTTAGCGTCAGCCAAGACCTCATGCGCGAAGCCGCCAAATTAGCCCGCGCCTACAAAGTGCGCCTGCACACCCACTTGGCTGAGAACGACCACGACGTTGCTTACACAAAAGAAAGATTCAACTGCACGCCCGCGCAGTATGCGCAAGACCTGGGCTGGGTGGGTGACGATGTGTGGCACGCCCACGGCGTGAAGCTGGACGACGAAGGCACTGACCTCTTTGCCAAAACCCGCACGGGCATTGCTCACTGCCCATGCAGCAACATGCGCTTGGCCAGCGGCATCTTGCCGCTGCGCAAAATGCTCGACGCCGGTGTGCCCATTGGTCTGGGTGTTGATGGCAGCGCCAGCAACGATGCGGCGCATATGCTGAATGAAGCCCGCCAAGCCATGCTGTTGGCGCGTGTGAGGCGAGCAATGGACGCACCGCGCATCGAAGACGGGCGTACCGTGTTCGGTTGCGACCGCGGCCCCGCCGAGATGACACCTCGCGACGCGTTGCGCCTGGCCACTCGCGGCGGCGCCCAGGTACTGGGCCGCGCCCACGAGCTGGGGCAAATCAAGGAAGGCTATTGCGCCGACATCGCGATGTTTCGCACCGACACGCTGAGCATGGCCGGCGGCGCGGTGCACGACCCCGTGGGTGCGCTGTTGCTGTGCGCCAGCGACAACGCCGACTACACCATCATCAATGGCCGCGTGGTGGTGCGCAAGGGCGAGATCGCGACGGTGGACATGGGGCCGCTGATTGAGCGTCATAACCAGTTGGCTTTGCAATTGGCGCAAGGCGATCGGTAGTTGTGTGAGTTGCAGCTGTGGAAGTGGTGACCTCCAGGGTTTAAGAACCTCAAAGTTCATGATGCAATGCGCGTCATAATCACCCCGCGCTTCGTTGGACGGTGAAATAAGGCATCTGTCAAAAAACGAATTCTTTCATTTTCAGATCGGCCTTTCATGCATCGCACCCTCTTTGACACACCCATTGTGAACACAGTTTTGCGAGCCGGTTCGGTTGGTTTTTTAAAGCTGACGGGTTGGAAACTCGAAGGGGCCTTACCTGCAGGACTTGAAAAATGCGTGGTCATTGCCGCGCCCCACACCAGCAACTGGGATCTGCCTTATTTGTTGATGGTGGCCTTCGGGTTGAACTTGAAGGCGTATTGGATGGGCAAGCAAAGTATTTTTTCACCCCCCTTTGGCCCGATCATGCGCTGGCTCGGGGGCATTGCGGTCAACCGCCAACAGGCCACCAACTTGGTGGACAGTTGCGCGCAAGCACTGATTCAAGCCGAAGGCTCGGTCCATTTAGTGATACCACCTGAAGGCACACGCAGCAAGACGCGCTATTGGAAAACCGGCTTTTATTACATCGCCTTGAAAGCGCAAGTGCCGATCGTCATGGGCTACATGGACTACAGCCGCAAAGTCAGCGGCTTAGGCCCGCTGTTCTACCCTACGGGAGATATTGAAAAGGACATGGTCGCCATCAAGGCGTTTTATGCGCCCTTTAAAGGCAAAAACCCTGACCAGTTTGAGTCTGCGGCGTGACAGGCTTTTGACGCATTCTTTTTAAGATGGCGAGCATGAACTACGCTGCCTCTGACCTGACTGCCTTTGCGCACCAACTTTTAACCCACGCCGGACTGCCACAAGACAAAGCAAGTGCTGTGGCCGATGTGCTGGTCGAAGGCGACCTGCTCGGCCACACCACGCATGGCCTGGCCTTACTGCCCTCTTATTTGGGCGAAATCGAATCTGGCGCCATGCGCAAAGAAGGAGCGCCAGTGGTGGTCTCTGACTTTCCTGCGGCCCTGACTTGGGATGGCCAGCGCTTGCCTGGGCCTTGGCTGACGCTGCAAGCCATGGATGTGGCCATGCAGCGCGCCCGTTCACAAGGTACATGCACGGTGGTGATTCGGCGCAGCCACCACATTGCTTGCCTGGCGGCCTACCACCAACGCGCAACCGACCTGGGTTTTGTGATGCTCTTGCATTGCTCGGACGCCAATTCGGCCAGTGTGGCGCCCTTTGGCGGGCTGGATGCGGTGTTCACGCCCAACCCGGTGTCGGTGGCTTTTCCGACCTCTGGACTGCCGGTGATGGTGGACGTCTCGACCTCGGCCACCACCAATGGTCTGACCAACCGATTGCACAAAGAAGGCGGGCTCTTGCCTGCCGCTTGGGTGATGGATGGACACGGTCAAGCCAGCCATAATCCGGCCGTTTTATTTGAAGAACCTAAGGGCACCATCTTGCCTTTGGGCGGCATGGATTCAGGCCACAAAGGTTACGGCCTGAGTTTGATGGTCGAAGCCCTGACCGGCGGCTTGACCGGCTTTGGCCGCGCCAACCCGCGTGAGGGTTGGGGTGCCACAGTGTATTTGCACATGATTGACCCGCGCGCTTTTGCGGGGCTGGAGGCCTTTCACCACCAGATGGATGCCGTCACGGCACAATGCCGTGCATCCAAGCCCGCCACACATGGACAAGCGGTGCGCACACCCGGCGAGCGGGGTTTGCACTTGAAAGCCCAAAGTGCGCAAACGGGGGTGAGGCTTTACCCCTCCATCATGCCGATGCTGGCACCTTGGGCTGACAAACTGAAGGTCAGCTTACCCGTGGCCGTTGAAGAGTCGACACCTGCGGGCTTGGCGTCATTGACGGGTTCCGGTCAATAAAGGTCCCTCATGACTTCACGCACTTTGCGCCAAATATTGGCACGCACACCGGTGATGCCGGTCTTAACGATGCACGATGCGCGCTGGGCCGCCGACTTGGCACACGCTTTGGTACAAGGCGGTATCTGTGTTTTTGAAGTGGTGATGCGCACCCCGCAAAGCGTGGCAGCCTTGCGCGCCATGCTCGAAGCGGCGCCAGACGCCGACATTGGCATGGGCACTTTACTCACACCTGAGGATTTGCAAACCGCTCGCCTGGCCGGCGCCAAGTTCGGTGTATCGCCAGGACTGACGCCTGAATTGGCCGCAGCGATTGAGGCTACAAAATTTCCTTTTTTACCCGGTGTGGCCACCGCCAGCGAAGTGATGCAGGCACGGGCACGGGGGTTGAAAGAACTCAAGTTCTTTCCAGCCAACGGTTCTGCAGGCGCAAACTGGATCAAGGACATGAGCAGCGTGTTTCCGGATGTGCTGTTTTGCCCTACGGGCGGCATCCGCCCAGCCGACATTCCGGCCTATCTGAAATTACCCAACTGCACCACGGTGGGTGGCTCCTGGGTCGTGCCGCAAGACATGCTGGGCGACAGGGACTGGGCCGGTATCACGGCCCTGGCCCAGCAAGCACGGGCGTTTCGTCCCGACTGAAGTCATGACACGCCCCCCTCGGATGGTGGCTTTGGGCGCAATTTGCACCACAGCGATTTACCAAGTGGCAACCATCGAGACGGCCCCGGCCAAAGTGATGGCCAGCAACCGCTGTACTGTCGTCGATGGGATGGCCATCTCGGCGGCCTGCGCTTTTCAAAAACTGGGCGGTCACGCACAAGTCTGGGCTCGTGTGGGTCAAGATGCTGAAGCCGATGCCATGCGCGAGGCATTGACCCAGGAAGGCGTGGATGCAAGAGGTCTGTTTACTGTCCCCGGTGCGAGGTCTTCACACGCCACCGTGATTGTGGATGCCCTAGGACAACGTTTGGTGGTGCCTTTTCACGACCCTCAGGTCGATGCGTCCCCAGACTGGTTGCCTTTGCATGAACTGGCGCAGACCGACCTTCTGCATTGCGATGTGCGCTGGCCCCAAGGGGCGCTGGCCGCTTTGCAGTCGGCTCGCCAACAGGGCATCCCCACCATGGTCGATGGCGACGTTGCACCCCAAGAAGTGCTGCACAGCTTGATGCCACTGGCTGACTACGCTGTGTTTTCAGATGCCGGCTTGCGCACCTACACCGGCATTCAGGATGTGCCACAAGCTTTACTTCAAGTGGCCCAACAGCACAGCCGGCATGTGGGTGCCAGTTGCGGCGAAGAAGGCTATTACTGGGTACAGGACGGGAAAATTGTCCACGCACCAGCGATTGCGGTGAAGGTCGTGGACACCTTGTCGGCTGGGGATGTTTTTCATGGCGCCCTGGCCTTGGCCATTTTGGAAGGGCAAGAGATCGCACAAGCCGCCCGATTTGCCTGCGCAGCGGCCTCCCTCAAATGCACCCGCTTTGGGGGGCGTTTGGGTTGTCCTACGCGGGCTGAAGTCCTGCAGACCTTGGCAATGTCCTGATATTTGAGGCTGTCCATCGGGTATTCCTGAAGTACACATCTCTCTTTTCTATCCCACAATGTTCTGACGGCGCCATAAATGGTGTCTTGGTGGCATTCTTTTCGCCGCTTTTTATTCATTGATAACCCAAAGGAGATACGCATGATGATCCGTCGTAACCTGATGAAATCCTTGACCACTGCCATTGCAGCCCTGACCTTGTGTGGAGCTGCACTTGCGCAAAGTTATCCCAGTCGTCCACTGACCATGATCGTGCCTTGGGGCGCTGGTGGAGGCACAGATGCTACGGCCCGCATCGTGGCCGCTTTGCTTGAAAAAGAGATGGGGCAACCTGTCAACGTGGTCAACCGCACGGGCGGTAATGGTGTTGTGGGGCATTCAGCCATCGCTACAGCGCCCGCCGATGGCTACACGATAGGAATGATCACCGTTGAAATTTCCATGATGCATTGGGCCGGCCTGACCCAACTCACCCCTTCAGACTACACACCGATTGCATTGATGAATATCGACCCTGCTGGGGTCACCGTACGTGCCGATGCGCCTTACAAGAACGTGGGTGATTTGTTAACGGCCATCAAAGCAAACCCAGGCAAATTCAAAGCTTCTGGCACGGGCCAAGGCGGCATCTGGCATTTGGCTTTGGCGGGCATGTTGAACGACATGAAAATCCCCGTCTCTGCAGCGCCATGGGTGCCATCGAACGGCGCAGCCCCAGCCATGAACGACTTGGCTGCAGGCGGTATTGAGTTTGTGACTTGCTCATTGCCAGAAGCACGGGCCTTAATCGATGCAGGCAAAGCACGCCCCTTGGCTGTGATGGCCAGTCAACCCTCTGCCCTGTTCCCCAACGCGCCAACTTTGAAATCGGCTACGGGTAGCAATTGGTCTATCGGCGCTTGGCGAGGTATTGCCGCGCCCAAGGGACTGCCGGCAGACATCCAAGCCAAACTTGGTGCGGCAATGAAAAAAATCTATGACGGTCAGGAGTACCAAGGCTTCATGCAACAACGTGGCTTTGGTGTCATTTATGCTGACGGCAAAGGCTTTGAACAGTTCATGGCCAAAGGCAATGCGGACATGGGAACCGTTATGAAATCGTTGGGCCTGGCCAAGTAAAGTTAGTATGAAATTCAACGACACGATCATGGGCGCGGTGCTGCTGGCACTGTCGCTGTCCATTTTGCAAACGGTTCAACAATACCCTGTGATTCCGGGCCAAAACATCGGCCCTGGCGCTTTCCCAGGTCTGTTGGCCGTCTTGCTCGCGGTTTGTTCCATACTCTTGATCGTGAAGGGTCTGAAATCCAAAAAAAATGAGGCTTGGATAGAGATGGGGGGCTGGGTCAAGTCTTGGCTACATTTGAGAAACTTCCTGATCACCATCGCTGGCTTGGTTTTTTATATCTATTTTTCAGACAAGCTCGGGTTTTTGATCAGTGCAACCGCGATTGTGTCGTTGATGATGTGGGCACTTGAGGTGCGACCCAAATTGATTTTGCCGATAGGGGTGATCACGAGTTTCGTGATCCATTTCATTTTCTACAAAGGACTGCGCGTGCCTTTACCGTGGGGGATTTTGGCCCCCTTCCAATGGTAAGCAAGGACATCATATGACTGCTGCAGTTTTGAACCAAGCCTTTTGGCTGGTCTTTGATCCCTATGTCTTGATGGTGATTTTGTGCTCTGCCATTTTTGGCTTGTTTGTGGGGGCGATTCCTGGATTGAGCGCCACCATGGCCACAGCTTTGCTGGTTCCCATCACTTTTTTCATGCCTCCGGTGCCTGCGATCGCAGCCATCGTCACTGCGACTGCAATGGCTATTTTTTCAGGTGATATCCCTGGCGCACTGTTAAGAATTCCTGGCACACCAGCCTCAGCGGCCTACACCGATGAGGCCTATCAAATGACACTCAAGGGGCAGGCAGAGATCGCGCTGGGGGCGGGATTGGTTTTTTCTGCCATAGGTGGCTTGTTTGGCACCTTGGTCATGGTGCTGTTCTCCCCTGCTTTGGCTGAGATTGCGTTGAAATTCTCTTCCTTTGAGTACTTTTGGCTAGTTGTACTGGGTCTGGCTGGCGCCGTTTTCATAGGTAATACGAGCGTTTTGAAAGCCTGTATTTCATTGCTATTGGGCTTATTAATTGCCTGCATCGGCTTGGAGAACCCTGCGGCGCTGCCACGTTTTACTTTCGGCATGAATGAACTTATGAGCGGCGTGGAGTTGATCCCAATGATGGTCGGCATGTTCGCTGTATCTGAATTACTGCGCTACATCACCAATCTCGATCCGCCACCGATGATTGCTACGGAAAAAATTGGCAACATTTTCAATGGCATGTGGGATTTACTGAAAAAATACCGCTGGCCTTTGGTTCGTGGCAGCGCCTTGGGAACAATCATCGGCATTCAACCCGGATCAGGCGCAGACATGGCCTCATGGCTGAGCTACGCCATGAGCAAGAAATTCTCTAAAGAACCTGAAAAATTTGGCACAGGCCATGTTGAAGGCATTGTGGAATCAGGGGCTGCAAATAACTCTTCTTTGGCTGGGGCATGGATTCCGGCGATTGTCTTTGGCATCCCTGGCGACTCTATAACAGCCATTGCAATTGGCGTTTTGTATTTGAAAAACATGAACCCCGGGCCGATGATTTTTGTCAACAACCCAGAGAACATTTACGCAATTTTTCTGGTCTTCATTCTGGCCAATATCATCATGGTCCCCCTGGGCTGGCTGACTGTTCGTGTCTCGACCAAAATTTTACGCGTGCCGCGCAACATACTGATGCCCATTATTTTGTTGTTCTGCATTGTGGGTTCATTTTCAATCAACAATTCGGTGTGGGGTGTGACGTTGATCCTATTTTTCGGACTCGTGTCTTTTGTACTAGAGGAAAACGGCTTTCCTGTAGCGCCCGCCATTTTGGGGGTCGTGCTGGGCACCATGATGGAAGAGAACTTCGTCACCTCAATGATCAAGTCCGATGGCGACCCACTGGTCTTTTTCACGCGACCCATTGCGATGTGGCTCGCGGCCAGCACCTTCATCATCTTGTTGTGGCCTGTCGGCACCTGGGCATGGGACAAACTGCGCAGTCCCAAAATTGCGGCGTGAAGAGAACAAAACCACGGCCGTGGTTTTGTTCTCTTCATTCCTTCAATCCACCTTAGCACCTGATTGAAACCAGCGACCGATAAGGGCCCGCTCTTCGTCGGTGATACCCGTGGCATTGTTCATGGGCATTTGCCGGGTAATCACCACTTGCTGGTAGACGTTTTGAGCGTGTTGTTTGACCAGCTCAGCGCTGTCCACGCGCACGTTTTTCATCTGCACTTGTTCTGCGTGACACATGTAGCAGCGTTGTTCCAGCACGGTCTTAACTTGGGCAAAGACCACAGGAACAGCAGTCGCTGCTGACGCTGTAGGCGCAACAGGCCTCAAGGCCACGATCACGCCAGCAATCAGTATCACACCCACGGCCGCAAATGGCCAGGGGTTGGCGGCGCGGCCCAAGTGGTAGCCATGGCGCTGCACAAAGAACTGGCGGATCAAAGCACCAGCAAACATCATCACAAACAGCAGCACCCAGCGCTGCTGGTGCGTGTACAAAAAGCTGTAGTGGTTACTCAGCATCGCAAAGATCACAGGCAGCGTGAAATACGTGTTGTGTACGCTGCGCTGTTTACCGCGCTTGCCGTGAATGGCCAACGCATTGGCATCGTATTTTTCACCGTTGGTCATGGCGGCCACCACTTTGCGCTGACCGGGGATGATCCAGAAGAACACGTTGGCGCTCATGGCCGTGGCAATCATTGCGCCCACCAGCAAAAAGGCTGCTCGGCCTGCAAACAAATGGTTGGCCAACCACGAAGCAAAGGCGATGACCACCATCATGAGGCCCGCGACGATGAGTTCGCCGTTTTGACGGAAGCCAAACACGCGGCATACCACGTCGTAAACGATCCAGAAAGCGGCCAAAAAACCCACCGCACAAGAGCCAGCCATCACGGGCGTCCAGTCCATCAGCGATTTGTCGATCAAAAACGTGCCGGCATTCCAAAGATACAGCACCGTGAACAGCGCAAAGCCGCTCAACCAACTGGAATAGCTTTCCCAATAAAACCAATGCAATTTGGTGTGAATGATCTTGGGGGCCACCATGTATTTTTGGGGGTTGTAAAAACCGCCGCCGTGCACCGCCCACATGGCACCGCCCACGCCTTTTTCTAGCAAATCGGGCGAATTGGGTTTTTGCAGGTTATTGTCTAAAAAGACAAAGTAAAACGATGAACCAATCCAGGCGATGGCGGTGATGACATGCACCCAGCGCAGCAAAAGATTGGCCCATTCCAGCAGATAAGCTTCCATCAGGGGGCTCCAAGCTGCTCACCACTGCGGGCGCTGTGAGCAGTCATTCGGTCGCGAACAAGGTCAGTTAAAGCCTTTGCACCGCTGCGACCAGAGTGGCTAAGTGTATACAATTTTGAAGACAAAGCAAGCACGAGTGGATCTGTCTCACGCTTCATTTTTCAAGCAGCAAGAGTTGTGCAGCAACCGCTATCGCAATGACTTCGGGCTCTTTGCCATGGATACCCGGCACACCAATGGGGCTGGTCACATGGTCGCACTCGGCATCGGTAAATCCGCGCTCTCGCAATCGACTGCGAAAAGTCGCCCATTTGGTGGCGCTGCCAATCAAACCCACATAAGGCAAGTCACCCTTATTGCGTTGCCGCAAAAGGCAAGCCATGACCACGTCCAAGTCTTCGGCATGACTGAAGCTCATGATCAAGACACGGCTGTTGGTTGCCAATTCAGCCACGGCGGCCTGAACAGGATTGGAGTGTTCGCATTCAACTTGTGCGGGCATGCCTGGCGGAAAAATTTCATCTCGGCTGTCTATCCAGCGCACCCAAAAGGGCAATGTCGCCAGTATCTGCACCAATGCTTTGCCCACATGCCCACCACCAAATAAAGCCAAGGGCTGCAGGCTGCGGCGATGTGTATGTTGGAGGTCAGGCACATCTTGCAAGGTCACCCGGGTTAAGCGCAGAACCACAACACCGCCACAGCACTGGCCGAGGCTGGGGCCCAGCACAAAGCGCTTTTCAACAGGCTCCATGTCATGCGAGGTCTTGGCTTGCGCTAACAAAGCTCTGGCATCGGCTATGGCTTCGAACTCCAAATGCCCTCCCCCAATGGTGCCCCATTCGCCTTGCGCAAAGACGAGCATCCAGGTTCCCGTTTCACGCGGCACTGAACCTTGGGTGCTGTGCACTCTGATGGTGACAGCCGGTTCGTTTTGCAAACGTTGCATCCATGAATCAAAAAGCATTTCGAGGCAACTTTCTCACATTGGTTTGTATTCAAATCAGGTTCAGGGTGACACAATCTGCCTGAAGATTAATTTGTTTATTTTCACCGTTTTCCAGTCATGAACTTTTTACGCCAGCATATTCAATTCAAGGACTGCAGATTCCCGGCCGTGATCGCGGCCGTCATCATGGCCATGCTTGCAGCTTGCACAACCCCGCCTGCACCGCCACCCCCTGCGCCTATCCCTGTGCCTACTGTGCGCCCGTTACCACCTGCGCCCGTGCCGCAACCCCTCCCGCAGGTTGTTGCACCTGAAAGCACGAACAATTCACAGGCCAGCACACCGCGTGAATACCGCAAAGACGCTGCAATGCACTTGTACAAACTGAACGGCAACCGCATTTACAAGGGCCGCTTACCGCCGATGCTTTACGCCATTGGCGTGCTCGATGTGGAGTTGGATCGCCAAGGTCGCGTCATGGCCACGAATTGGAAACGAGCCCCTACCCATGCACCAGAGGTGATGGCCGAAATCGAAAAGACAGTTCGCAAAGCTGCGCCCTATCCCGCCCCCGCTCGCATGGGTAAAGTTATTTACACCGATGTGTGGCTTTGGCACAAAAGCGGCAAGTTCCAACTCGATACGCTGACCGAAGGCCAGGACTGAGTCCCTTTAATCTTTGTAGTAAACCGTCTGGTGCGTCGTGGCCAACAAGTGGCCGTCGTGACTCCACATCTCGCCACTTTGGTCGAAAAAACCATTGTGAAACTTTTGACCACGGGCTGTTCCGATCAGATAACGCTCACCTTGTGCTGCCAATGCAGCTTCATCGGCATGAAAATAGGTGGTGATGGAGATCGTGCCAATGGGCGTGAGACGGCGACGGCGCAGAAAAATACGCGGAAAAAAGCAATCGCTGATCGAAGCCAGAGAAGCGAAATCTAAAGGCCGAGGCGGATCGTCACGTATCCATTGGCTGGATCTGGAATCGGATTGCTCTTGACCTTTAAAGTCACTGAACACATCGCCTTCTGAAAAACGCATATCGTATTGCTGAACCCATGAGGGTTGTTTTAAGGTGGGCCTTCTGAACATAGACTCTGGCGATGGCATGTCCTGCGGGGCTTGCGTCTCTGTCGCGGACCACGCCTGGCGTCGCGTTGCAAACACGGCAGTGGCCAAGGTCACCACGCCGCTGGGTTGCGATGCTTCCATCACCCAGTGCTGGGTGGATCGATTGGTCCGCACCGCACGGGCAGTCACCGTGAAGGGGCCATCAGCAACAGCGGCAGCAAAATTGACAGTCAAGGCAATAGGCATGCCTAACCGATCGGGGTGCTGCAACACCGCATTCAGCATCACAGCACAGGTCACCCCACCGTAAGGCCCGACCAAGTTGGTATAGGCACTCGATGTGTGGGCTTGGTAAGTCCCGGGGCCTGTCGCCGTTAATTGGATGGCTTGATCAAATGGATGCATTTTTTAAATTGAAGAGGGAAGCCACGCATGCAATTGCGAAAGACTGTTGATGAAATGAACGCGATCTGCCACTTCGGCAGGCAATCCTTGGCGGACATGCAGACTGAAAACCTGCATACCCGCCGCCAAACCTGCGCGTAAGCCTGGCAGGCTGTCTTCAACCACGGCGCAGTTTTCAGGCGCGCAATTCAAGGCTGAGGCGACATGAAGAAACAATTCGGGATCGGGTTTGAAGCGCCCGACCTCTGGCGCGCAAAACAAGCGCTCACCAATCAAGTCTCTCAATCCAGTGATACCCAAGGTCAACTCGGCTTTTTCACGCGGACCATTGGTTCCGATGGCAAACGGTATTTGCAAGGTGTGAAGCTGTTGCAACAAGACTTTGGCACCCGGAATTTCTTGTAAATCCTGACGAAAACGGATGGCCATATTGGCGCGCAGTTGTGTGACAAATAAAGCCTCATCAAAAGGCCGCTGGTCTGAGGGGATGTGTTTGGCCAACTCGACCGCACATTGGGCCATGGGCTTGCCGCCAAACTGTGCGTGCATGTCTTCACGCCGCCATGGTGCGCCCAATGCACAAGCCATCTCATGCAAAACCTCAAGCCCCATCAACTCGCTGTCGACCAGTGTGCCGTCCAGGTCAAAAATAAAAGCAGATGGTTTTTTTTGAGCGCTCAAATCGGTGTACTCAGCACTGCGATCATGCCGTTGCAGCTTGCTCTTGCGCCGCACTCGGCAGCAAACTCAGGATCAATGTGGTGACCACCGAAAATCCGGCCAGCAGTATCAGTGAATCCGCAAACCCCATGGCTTTAACGACCGGCCCCAAAGCCCAAACAGACAAAGAGCTGACAGCAAAAGAAACCCCCAGCCGCATGCCCGAGACACGAGAACGCAAACGGTCGTCTACATAACGGGCGATCATGAAATCAGTGAACGGAATCGAACCAAAGACGAAGACCATCACGCCGGTGAGCGCAACAAACAACCACCACCCTTGGGCTTGCGAAGCCAGCAGCAGCATCGGTATCTGGCCGATGACCATGAACATGAAAAATTTCTTCAGGGCAAAACGATGGATGAGATGACCCACAACCACCTGCGCCAGTGAAGCAATGGCATACACCACGGCCAACACCATGCCTAAAGCTGCAGGGTCTTGCATCACGTCGCGAAAACGTTCAGTCACCAATTGGCCATTGCCATTGGTGGTGAAGTTGAACAAAACACTGCTGGTGATGGCTGCAGCCGTCATCACCAGCAAAGCACGCGTCAACATGGCGGGCGTCAGGTTCACTTTGGCGCCGCCTTTGCGTTTGGCAGGTGAGACGGCTTCAGCCGGACAATGTCGTGCAAAGATAAAACCGCACACTATAGCGGCCATACCAGGCAAGATGAAAGCAGCGCGCCAGCCCCACCATTGAATCAAAAATCCCGTCAGCAAAGCGGCCACGGCCACACCCAAGTTGCCCACAAGACCATTGAAACCAATGGTGGCCCCGGGGTTGATGGCGCGCTCCAACAACATGGGAATGCCCACTGGATGGTAGATCGAGGCGAAGACACCGATCAAGGTCAAGCTGACCGCCAACTGCCACACATTTTGCGATAAGGCCGTAAGAACAGAGGCTGCGCCAATTCCAAAAAAGAAGACCAACATCATGCTGCGGCGGCCCCATAAATCACCCAATCGCCCCGCAGGCAATGAACCCAAGCCAAACATGAAGAATGCACCTGCACCGTAAGGCATGAGGTCTTGCCATTGCTGGACTCCGAGGTCGGCCGCAATGGTGGTCACTGCTGCTGCAAAAATCAACAAGAAAAGGTGGTCCAGTGCATGTGCAATATTCAACAAGCCCCTGACCACCTTTGGATGATCGACCGGTATGTTTGGCATGGGGGCGGCTTGAGCGTTCATGCGGCAAGACCTGCGTTGGTCTTGGCTTTTTCACAGGCCATCAAAATACGTTCTGGCGTGGCCGGCGCATTCATGTGGACCACCGTTTGGTGATTGGCGCTGGCACTCACAGCATCGCGCAAGGCAAAGTAGCTTGACAAGGCCAACATCAAAGGCGGCTCGCCTACAGCTTTGCTGTTGAAGGGTGTTGGCTTGATGTTGTGGTTCTCGAAAAAGCTGATCTTCAGGTGTTCAGGCACGTCACCGGCCACAGGGATTTTGTAAGTACTCGGGCCATGGGTGAGCAACTTGCCTTTCTTGTCCCAGATGCACTCTTCCATGGTGAGCCAACCCATGCCTTGTACATAAGCGCCTTCAACCTGACCTTTGTCGATGGCGGGGTTGATGCTATTGCCCACGTCATGCACGATGTCCACCGCTTTGAGCCACCACTCGCCGGTGCGGGTGTCAATCTCGACTTCGGTCACGGCAGCGCCATAACAGTAGTAATAGAAAGCACGGCCATTCAGGGTCGTGAAGTCGTACTTGATTTCAGGGGTCATGTAGAACCCTGTGACCGACAAGCCCACGCGTTCTAACCAGGCCTGTTTGACCATGTCAGCCCAGTCGACCGACTTGCCGCCGCCGTGCGCCTGTCCATTGGCAAAGCTGACTTCAGCGGCATCGCAACCGAGCATGGCCGCGGCCACGGGTTGAAGTCTTGCACGCATTTGGGCGGTCGCGTTCATGATGGCGCCGCCGTTGATGTCTGCACCACTGGAGGCAGACGTTGCCGACGCATTGGGCACCTTCTGGGTGTCAGTGCCCGTGACGCGCACCCATTCGGTTGTGATACCCAAACCGTCGGCGCAGACTTGCGCCATCTTGGTATTGAGACCTTGACCCATTTCCGTGCCACCATGATTCACGCTGACCGAACCATCCATGTAAATGCTGAGCAGCGCGCCCCCTTGATTGAGCATGGTCGCGGTGAAGCTGATGCCAAACTTCAAGGGCACCAAAGCCAGTCCGCGTTTGCGTTTGGAGTTGGTTTTATTGAAGGCGTTGACCGCCTCGCGGCGTTCCCAATAGGCGGACTCGGCTTCGACTTGACTCACCACTTTGTCGCCCACCCAGTCTTCGATCAACTGGTTGTATTGCGTGGTCATGGTGGCCGGATTGCCTGAAATCGCAGGGTCCTGATACAGGTTGAGCTTGCGCACCGTGAGCGCGTCTTTGCCCAGGCTGTTGGCGATTTGCTCGATCACCGTCTCAATGCCGAACATGCCTTGGGGGCCACCAAAACCGCGAAAGGCGGTGGCACTTTGGGTGTTGGTTTTGCAGCGGTGGCTGATCAACTGCAGCGCAGGAATGTAGTAGCAGTTATCGATGTGCAGGCAAGCACGGTCGTTCACCGGGCCTGAATAATCGGTGCTGTAACCGCAGCGCGACATCAAAGCGATGTTGGCGCCCAAGATGCGCCCTTCGTCGTCATAGCCCACTTCGTAGTCAATCCGAAAGTCGTGTCGCTTGCCGGTGATCATCATGTCATCGTCGCGGTTCACGCGCAGCTTGACAGGCTTTTGCAGCTTGAAAGCCGCCAGAGCCGCGCTCTGGCTGAAGATGCTGGCGTTGCCTTCTTTGCCGCCAAAAGCACCCCCCATGCGGCGGCAAATCACCTCGACGTCGTTGGTCGTCAGATTCAAGGCGGCAGCCGCTTCGCGCTGATTACCGTCAGGGTGCTGCGTAGACGAAAACAAGGTCATCTGGCCGTCTTCGCGCGGCACGGCGTAAGTGATCTGGCCTTCAAGGTAAAACTGTTCTTGCTGACCGGTTTCGGTGCTGCCTTTGAGCTTGTGGGGCGCTGCAGCGATTGCAGCGGCTGCGTCACCACGGGTAATACCTTTGGCG
Organism: Comamonadaceae bacterium; assembly: GCA_947373105.1. Classification (GTDB taxonomy): domain Bacteria; phylum Pseudomonadota; class Gammaproteobacteria; order Burkholderiales; family Burkholderiaceae_C; genus Limnohabitans_A. Next base: position 17,416 of record CANBWK010000012.1, read on the forward strand.
GGCATCACAAAACTTTGCGCAGCCATGGCTTCATCAATCGTCAAGATCGCTGGAAGCTCTTTGACGAGAACTTTGGCTTTGTGCGCCGCCTCGCGGGCATACAGCATGTTGCGTGCAACGACCACGGCCACGGCTTGGCCAATGAACTCCACTTTGCCCACCGCGAGAAAAGGATCGTCATGGTTAATGGGGCCGCAATTGTTTTCACCCGGAATGTCTTTGGACGTGTACACCGCCACCACACCATGCGTCTTGAGAATAGCTTCGCGGTCAATGCCATCTCCGATCAACTCACCATGCGCCACGGGCGACAAAATCAGGGCCGCATACAAGGTGCCTGCATATTCTGGAATGTCGTCGGTGTAGGTGGCCGAGCCCGTCACATGCAAGTGGGCAGATTCGTGAATCACGTCAGTGCCTTGCTGCACATTCGATTCAGGCAGCAGGTTTTTGAGTGCGGTAGGAGCGTTCATTCAAGCCACCTCTTTCTGTTCTTCAATGAAATCGATCACCAGGTTGCGCGCCACCAAAGCGCGGTACGCCCAGGTGGCTCGCAGGCCGTCTCGTGCGGTGAAGCTGGCGGTGATGGCCGCATCCAGATCAGCGGCTTTTACCGCAGTTGGGGATTTGCCTTCAAGTACCGCTTCGAGCTTGGGGGCACGGCAAGGTGATGGGGCTAACCCGTTGTAGGCCAGCTTCACGCCGCTCAACTTGCCACCTTGGAGTGTGTAGCTGATGGCCGCGCAAGTGGCCGAAATGTCTTGCTCAAAACGCTTGCTCACCTTGTGGGCACGGAACACCTGACCCGCCACGGGTTTGGGCAACTCCACCGCTTCAATGAACTCGCCCGCTTCCATCACGTTCTTCTTCATGCCAGTGTAGAAATTTTCCAACAAGACCTTGCGCTTCTTGTCGCCACGGCGCAGCACCAAGCTTGCGCCCAACGCCATCAGGCATGGCATGGAATCGCCAATGGGCGAGCCATTGGCGATGTTGCCTGCCAGCGTGGCAGTGGAGCGGATCGGCGGCGAGCCAAAGCGCCGCAATACTTCTGCAAAATCAGGGTAGGCTTTGGCGATCAAGGTTTCGACCTGCGTCAACGACACTGCAGCGCCCATGCGCCAGGCTTGCGCTGTTTCGGTCACTTGGCGCAACTCGGCCACGTTACCCAAGTACATGATGTGCTCTGGGCGCGAGAACTTCTTGTTCACTTGCAAACCAATTTCGGTACTGCCCGCCAGCAAGGTGGTGGTCGGGTTTTTAAGGAGGTAATCAGCAACCTCGGCAAGCGTGGCGGGCGAGACAAACTCATTACCTTTTTTGGTGCGCACCACGGGTTGAACAATGATGTCGCCATCCAAAGTCAGGGTCGGGGTATGGGCCCGTTGGATTTCTTTGAGCAAGGCCACATCTGCGTGGTCGTCAAGCTTCAATTCTGATTTTTTTTCGACAGCTTTGAATGCCGCATCAATGATCGGCGTGTAACCCGTGCAACGGCACAGATTGCCACTCAAAGAGTCTGTAATTTGTTGACGGCTTGGTGAGGGCAGAACTTGGACCAAGTTGACCAAGCTCATCACAATGCCGGGGGTGCAAAAACCGCACTGCGAGCCGTGGCACTTGATCATCTCGTCTTGCACGGGATGCAAGGAGCCATCGGCTTTTTTGAGGCTTTCGATGGTCTTAACCGATTTTCCGTCCAAGGTTGGCAGCAACTGGATGCAGCTGTTGACCGGCACATAGTCGACCCCGTTGCCTGCGGCATTGAGTTCACCCACCATCACCACACAGGCACCGCAATCGCCTTCAGCGCAACCCTCTTTGGTGCCTGTGCGCTGGAGCTGTTCGCGAAGATAGTCCAGAACAGTGGTGGTGCGGCGTTCGCCCTGGGCTTCGACGATTTTGCTGTCGAGCACAAAGCGCACGGTATTAGAGACTTGGGTCATGGTGTGGATGAAGATTCAGGGTAATCCGTGATTTTAATGACTTGTGCCTGAATTGGGTATGCCTGACCTGTTTTCTGCTTTAAATTCAATGTCATCAATTCGCCCGTCAACGCTCACCCTGTAGCAACGCACATCCAAGTTGAAAACCTCGGGCTTCACAATCGAATTGCCCATCAGCATGCGGGCGCACTCCTGTATCCCTTCGGGAATTGAAGGGTGCGGAAAAATCAGTTCAGCCAAATGCGCGATACCGATGTCCATGGAAATCATCAAGGCCACGGCCATGATGGTGCTGGAGGCATGGCTGCCCATCACCCGCATACCCAAGATTTTCATCTCATCATCATCGGTCACCAGAATTTTGAAAAATCCATCCACTTTGCTCATTGCAATGGCTCGGCTGACGTAACGGTAATGCATGACTGCAATGCGGTACGGGATTTTCCGTTGTCGTGCTTGCTTTTCATTCAACCCCACCGACGCCACCTCGGGATTCAAAAACATGATGGTTGAAATGTTTTCGTAGACCAATGGCTTGTGTGGAATCCCATAAATCCGTTCAATGGCATGGCGTCCTTCGAGCTCGCCGACGTTCACCAGCGAAATGTCGGCCGTGAAGTCACCCACCGCATAAATGTTGGGCACATTGGAGCGGGTGTGTTCGTCTTCGATGTTGCCCCTGTCGTTGAGCAACACCCCTGCGGCGTCGAGGCCCAGGTTTTCGCTGTTGGCCACGCGGCCCACTGAGATCAAGGCTTTCTCCACGGTGTAGGTCTCGTGTCGGCCATCTTTGTAGGTCAAGACGTATTCCACTTTGCCATTGACAATGCGCATTTGATCGAGCGAGGCGCCATGGTGAATTACCACACCATTGCTCTCCAAATTGGCCGCGACAGCATGGGAGATGTCTTCGTCTTCAAAGGGCAGGATGTGCTCTTCCTTGTCGATCAAGAACACTTTGGTTTTGCCAAAATTTGAAAATATGGTGGCGAACTCGCAACCGATCACACCGGCGCCCAAGATCACCATGCTTTTGGGGAAGTCGGTCAAACCCGAGATGCCATCGCTGGTAAGGATGATTTTTTCGTCAATCGGAATGTGCGGCAAATAGCGGGGCCGGCTGCCGATCGCCATGACTGTGTTATCGGCCCACAGGCGTTGTTGACCGCCTTGAGCGTCGGTGATCTCAATCTCGTTTTTGGAACTGAATTTGCCGTGTCCCTGAAAAAACTGCAATTGCCCGCTTTTCTGGAAATAGGCAATTTGTTGTTTCAACTGGGAATGCTTTTCAACCACTGCGCGGTGCACCTGGTTCATCACACTGGAAAAACTCAACTCCGAGTCATACACCGTGTAACCCAGTTGAGTGTTGCGCGTGAGTTTGTAACTTTCTGACAATTCCCACAGGGTTTTGGAAGACAAGGCTCCATTGAAAAGCCCTGCACCACCCACTTTACCCCGCTCGACCAAGGCCACCCTATGCCCGTAATCGATGGCCCGCATGGCCGCCGCAAAACCCGATGGACCTGCACCCAACACACACACATCAAACTTTTCCACAAGGCAACTCCGTCAAGTAAATATCAAAATTGACTTTACTGACAGATTTCTAAGTCAACAGAAGGGTTTTCCCTTGAAACCTCTCAATTGGGGTCAGATCCCAATTAATCAGCTGACTTCAGCTGATTCTTTTTCACGACCCACGGTAGGTAGAGTAACTCCATGGACTGGCCAGCAAGGGCACGTGGTAGTGCTGATCTTCGTGGGCCACGCCAAAATCAAGACTCACTTGATTCAGGAAGTTAGGCTCAGGTAAATCAACGCCTTTGGCCTTGAAGTAGCCGGCCACGTCAAACACCAAGCGATACGTGCCTTTGCGCAGGCTGGCATGGTCGTACAACATGCCGTCGGGGTTGCGACCATCGGGGTTGAGGGTAAAGCTTTTCACCAGTGTCGCGATTTCCCCTTGCATGGTGAACAAAAAAACTTGCATCCCCGCAGCGGGGCAGCCGTGCATGGTGTCCAAAACGTGCGTACTCAAGCCCATGGCAAGCCCTTCAAAATAGTTGACCATATTGGTTTACGATAGTGTATACAATTTTCTCTTTTACGGTAAGATGAGGGCATGGAAAATTCCACTACTTACAGCATCGTTGAGGCTTTGACCCGCGCCATTGTGGAGCACCGCTTGTTGCCGGGTGCCAAGTTGGCTGAACAAAAGTTGGCTTCTCACTTTGGCGTGTCACGTACCTTGATTCGACAAGCCTTGTTTCAGTTGTCCCAAAACAAGCTGATCCGCATGGAGCCCGCGCGTGGCGCTTTTGTGGCAGCGCCTTCGGTTCAAGAAGCACAACAGGTTTTCTCTGTGCGCCGCATGATCGAAGCCGAAATGGTTCGCGGCTTTTTGAAAGAAGTGACACCGGCCAAGATCAAAGCCTTGAAGGCCCACATCAAGCAAGAACGCGAAGCCGTGCACCAAGAAGACGTCTCCGGACGCACTGAATTGCTGGGGGATTTTCATGTGCGCATGGCTGAGCTAATGGGCAACCAGGTTTTGGCTGAAATTTTGGGCGAATTGATTTCGCGTTGCGCCTTGATCACTTTGATGTACCAGTCTCGCCATGCGGCAGAACACTCAACTGAAGAGCATGAAGCGATAGTGGCCGCACTGGCTGCCAAAGACGAAGCCTTGGCGGTGCAATTGATGAACGACCATTTGACCCATGTCGAAGCCAGTTTGACCTTTGACCGAAAAATTCCGACGCACGACATTGCGCTGGCCCTGGCCTGAAGCTTGCATTGAATAACGTCATGAGCACCTACGATTCAACTCTCCCCTATCCCCGCGACCTCAAAGGCTATGGCCGTGAAGTGCCGCACGCCCATTGGCCAGGCGGTGCCCGCATCGCGGTACAGTTTGTTTTGAACTACGAAGAAGGCGGCGAAAACTCGGTGCTGCATGGCGATGCAGGTTCCGAGCAGTTCCTCTCCGAGATGTTCAACCCTGCGTCCTTTCCCGAGCGGCACATCAGCATGGAAGGTATTTACGAATATGGCTCGCGCGCTGGCGTGTGGCGCATCCTGCGCGAGTTTGAAAAACGTGGACTGCCACTCACCGTCTTTGGCGTGGCCACCGCGCTGCAAAAGTTCCCCGAGTTAACGACAGCTTTCAAAGAACTCGGCTACGACATCGCCTGCCACGGCCTGAAGTGGATTCACTACCAACATATCGACGAGGCCACCGAGCGTGCGCACATGGCAGAGGCCATGGACATGCTTCTTAATCTCACCGGTGAACGGCCTTTGGGCTGGTACACCGGTCGTGACAGCCCTAACACCCGGCGCCTGGTGGCCGACTTTGGCGGCTTCGAATACGACAGCGACTACTACGGTGATGACTTGCCATTCTGGATGAAAGTGCGCAAAACCGACGGCACCGATGCGGCGCAACTCATCGTCCCCTACACCCTGGACTGCAACGACATGCGCTTTGCGCTGCCACAGGGCTATTCGCACGCAGACCCGTTTTTTCAGTACATGAAGGACACCTTTGACGCCTTGTACGCCGAAGGTGACCCCAACGGAGACAACGCCCCCAAGATGATGAGCGTCGGCATGCACTGCCGCCTGCTGGGCAGGCCTGGACGCATCACCGCGCTGCAGCGCTTTTTGGACCACATCCAGTCCCATGACAAGGTCTGGGTGGCGCGGCGCATCGACATTGCGCGGCATTGGAAAGAGACTCACCCGTATGCCGGTTAAGTCACGAAATTATTGTAGGAGCTTGCCTGCAAGCGATGGCTTTAGGGTATGCGAAGAGAGAATCGCCAGCAGGCTGGCTCCTACAAAAACCAATCACGAACTCAAATAAACACGACCTGAAACGATCACGAAAAAACACCATGCCATTGACCCTCGAACAACTCAACAGTGCCAGCCGTGAAGAGGCCGCTCTCATGCTTGATGGCCTGTACGAACACTCGCCTTGGATTTCAGAGCAGGTGATCAACGAACGCCCTTTCAAATCGTTGGCACACCTCAAATATGCGATGACCGAAGTGCTTGCACACGCCGGGCGCGATGCGCAACTCAGCTTGATCCGCGCCCACCCCGAGTTGGCAGGCAAGGCCATGGTCAGCAAATCACTGACTGCTGAATCAACTCACGAACAGGCCCAAGCTGGCCTGACCCAGTGCACGCCAGATGAGTTTGCCAAGATCCAAAAACTCAACGCCAACTTCAACGCCAAGTTCGGCTGGCCGTTTATTCTTGCGGTGCGGGGTCCGCGTGGCGTGGGTCTGAACAAGCAGCAAATCATCAACGCTTTTGAGCGCCGCTTGCAAGGCCACCCTGAGTTTGAAATGCTGGAGTGTCTGCGCAACATCCACCGCATCGTCGAGATTCGCTTGAACGATAAATTTGCAGCAGAACCTGTGCAAGGCCATCAAGTTTGGGACTGGCAAGAGCAACTGGCGCAGCACAGCGATCCGGGCTTTGCGCAAGTGGGTCAATTGACCGTGACTTACCTCACCGATGCCCACCGCGCCTGTGCTCAAGACATAAGCCGCCAGATGCAAGCGTGTGGCTTTGACGAAGTCAGCATCGATGCCGTAGGCAACGTGGTGGGTCGTTACCATCCAGCCGCTTCAGATGGCAAATACCTGCTGACCGGAAGCCATTACGACACCGTGCGCAATGGCGGAAAATACGACGGTCGGTTGGGTTTCTTTGTGCCCATGGCCTGCGTCCAAGCGTTGCAGCAGCAAAACAAGCGACTGCACTTTGGCATTGAAGTTGTGGCTTTTTCGGAAGAAGAGGGGCAACGTTACCGCGCCACGTTTTTGGGCTCTGGCGCTTTGATAGGCGACTTCAAACCAGAGTGGTTAGAACAACAAGACACAGACGGTATTTCCATGCGCCAAGCCATGGTGCATGCGGGTTTGCGTGTCGAAGACATTCCTCTTATCAGGCGCGACGCGGCACAGTATCTGGGCTTTGTCGAAGTGCATATCGAACAAGGACCGGTCCTCAATGAAATGAATTTGCCTTTGGGTGTGGTCACCTCCATCAACGGCAGTGTCCGTTTTTTGGCCAAGATCATTGGCACTGCCAGCCACGCAGGCACCACGCCCATGGACCGACGCCGAGACGCAGTCTCGGCCATGGCCGAACTGGCTTTGTACATGGAGCAACGCGCGGCGCAAGACGGCGATTCGGTGGCCACCATCGGCCAATTGAACGTGCCCAATGGCTCCATCAATGTGGTGCCGGGAGTGTGTCAATTTTCAATGGACATGCGCGCACCGCGCGATGCCCAGCGCAATGCCTTGGTCAATGATGTCCTGTCTCAACTGCATGCCATTTGCGAACGCCGCAGTGTCCGGCTGGAACTCGAAGAAACCATGCGCGTGGCTGCAGCGCCGAGCGCGCCAGCTTGGCAAGCGCGTTGGGAACAAGCCGTTCACGCAACCGGAATACCTGTCTTCAAGATGCCCAGCGGTGCAGGCCATGATGCGATGAAGCTCCACGAAGTCATGCCGCAAGCCATGCTGTTTGTACGCGGCGAAAACGCAGGCATCAGTCACAACCCCCTCGAATCGACGACCAGCGATGACATGCAATTGTGTGTCGACGCCTTCACCCATGTTTTGCACCAACTGGAACAAGAAATTCAATGACCGTGACAGCCCAACACTACGCACAACTTGACGCCTGGATCGACGCACACTTTGACGAGCAGATTCTCTTTCTGCAGGCGCTGGTGCAAGTACCCACTGATACGCCACCCGGCAACAATGCCCCACATGCCGAGCGCACGGCAGCGTTGCTTCAACCCATGGGCTTTCTGGCCGAAAAACACGCCGTACCAGAAGCCGACGTCAAGGCCTATGGCTTGGAATCCATTACCAACCTGATCGTGCGCCGAAAATACGGCGAAGGCAAAACCATCGCACTCAATGCGCACGGCGACGTGGTGCCCCCGGGCGATGGTTGGACCCACCCGCCTTATGGCGCTGAGATCGAGAACGGCGCGATATACGGCCGCGCCACGGCAGTGAGCAAGTCAGACTTTTCCACCTTCACCTTTGCCACACGAGCGATTGAATCGCTTGGCCTGCCCTTGAAGGGCGGCGTGGAACTGCACTTCACCTATGACGAAGAGTTTGGCGGGGAAATGGGCCCCGGCTGGCTGTTGGCCAAGGGTTTAACCAAACCAGATTTGATGATCGCGGCAGGCTTTAGCTACCAGGTCGTGACCGCACACAACGGCTGCCTGCAGATGGAAGTGACTGTCAACGGCGAGATGGCGCACGCGGCCATTCCCGACAGCGGCACGGACGCGTTGCAAGGCGCGGTGCACATACTGAACGCGCTGCATGCTCTGAATACGCAGTACCTGCAGGTCACGTCGAAGGTCGAGGGCATTAGCCACCCCTACCTGAACGTGGGCATGATTGAAGGCGGGACCAACACCAACGTGGTGGCCGGCAAAGTTGTCTTCAAACTCGACCGTCGCATGATCCCCGAAGAAAACCCGGCCGAAGTCGAAGCCAGCATCCGCCAGACCGTTGCCGACGCGGCCGCCAGTTTCAAGCCCCCACGCGGCGGCAAGCACCTCACGGTAGACGTGCGCCGCATGCTGCTGGCCAACGCCATGAAGCCGCTGGCGGGCAACCAGCCCCTGGTCAACGCCATCCAAAAACACGGTGAGCAAGTCTTCGGCGAACCCATCCCCGCCCTGGGCACACCGCTGTACACCGACGTGCGCTTGTACGTGGAGCGCGGCATCCCCGGCGTGATCTATGGCGCAGGCCCGCGCACGGTGCGCGAGTCCAACGCCAAACGTTCAGATGAGCATGTGCAACTGGAAGACGTGCGACGCGCCACCAAGGTGGTAGCGCGAACGCTGTTGGATTTGTTGGGCTAATTCTGAGCCATGTGCGACACAGCTCAGAATGTTTAGAGCTTAAATTAAGGTCTATTTTTCAACCCGCATTGCGTTCAAACCATGTCCCCTTTTTCTTCTAAATTGCCCTTGTCCGGTATTCGCGTTCTGGACTTGTCCCGCGTCTTCGCGGGCCCTTGGTGCGGCATGGTGCTGGGCGACTTTGGCGCAGAGGTTGTCAAAATTGAACATCCCGTGCGCGGGGACGATACGCGGGATTGGAGCATACGCATCGGGCAGACCGAATCGGCTTATTACAACAGCGTCAACCGCAACAAACGTTCGGTGACGGTCGACTTGCAAACCTCTGAGGGCCAGCAAATCGTTCGCGATCTGGCCCAGCACTGCGACGCTGTTTTACACAATTTTAAGTTCGGCGGACTGGACAAATTGGGTCTGGGCTATGAAGACATACGCAAAGTCAAGTCCGACATCATCTATTGCTCGATTTCAGGCTACGACCGCACTGGCAAAGAAGCCAAACGCCCTGGCTACGACCTGGTGGTCCAAGGCGAAGCTGGATTAATGGCACTTAACGGTGAGGCCACACAACCTCCTTTGAAATTTGGCATGGCCGTGGTCGACATGTTCACCGGCATGTACAGTGCGCAGGCGATTTTGGCAGCCTTGTTTGAAAGGCAAACCACCCAACAAGGCCGTCACATTGAAATGGCCTTGTTCGATTGCGGTCTGATGATCACCTCTTACTGCGGCTTGGAAGCCATGGTCATGAACGAGGACCCGCCCCGCTACGGCAATGCCCACCCGTCCATCGTGCCCTATGGTGTCTTTGAAACTGCGGATGGCCCCGTGGTCATCACGGTGGGTAACAACGCGCAGTTTCACCGTTTTTGCAAAGAGGTCATTGACCGTGAAGACTTGGCAAACGATGCCCGCTTTAAAACCAATCTGGACCGGCGAACCCACCGGGACATATTGGTGCCCGAAATTTTGAATGAACTCAAAGCACGGCCAAGACAAATGCTTCTGCAAAAGCTCACGGCAGCAGGCATTCCCTGCGGCGAAGTACTGGGCTTGTTAGAAGCCTTGAATTCAGACCGCGTCAAAGCGGGGGGGTTGGTCACACAGCAGCCGCACCCTGTTGCCGGTGCGACACCGGTGCTGTCTTCACCTTACCGCTTTGATGGACAGCGCATGCCTGTTCGCATGCCACCGCCCGTGTTGGGCGAAGGTACGCAGGACATACTGAAAGATTGGTTGGGCTTGCCCAGCGAACGCATCAGTGAATTGAAAACCAAGGGCGTCATCTAAATCAAACCACAGGGTTTTCACGCATTACAGCGCATTCTTTTTTGTATACACTTTGGGAGACAAAGCAGTACACACCCATCTGCTTTGGTTTTTCCCTTCCTATCTAAACCACAAGGAGACGCGCCATGAGTTCGAGCATCCACCCCGTTGATGAGCGCTTGCCCACTGGCAAGCTTGCCGCTTTGGGTCTGCAGCATGTACTTGTGATGTACGCTGGCGCTATTGCAGTTCCTTTGATAGTCGGACGAGCGCTCAAACTCAGCCCCCAAGAAGTGGCATATTTGATTTCCGCCGATTTGTTTTGCTGTGGTCTGGTCACCTTGATTCAATCTTTGGGTGCAACACAATGGTTTGGCATTCGCCTGCCCGTGATGATGGGAGTCACCTTCGCTTCAGTGGCGCCCATGGTGGCGATGGCCAACAACAACCCCGGTGCAGCAGGTGCACAGTTGATCTTTGGCGCCATCATTGGTGCTGGCGTCATTTCGATATTGATAGCGCCCTTAGTTTCGCGCATGTTGCGCTTTTTCCCACCGGTGGTGACGGGCACCATCATTGCTGTGATCGGTATCAGCCTGATGCGCATTGGCATCAACTGGATTTTTGGTAATCCGGTTGGCCCGACTGCCCCAAGCATCGTTGCACCTGAACACAAACAATGGTTAGACGCCGCCACGGCTGCTGCGGGTGCACCAGGTTCCATTTTGCCTCTGCCCCCCAAAGACTTGGCTTTGATGGCCAAAATGCCAAACCCCAAATACGCAGACCTGACCGGCGTGGGCATTGCAGCCTTGGTGTTGGTCTCTATTTTGCTGATCGCCCGTTATGCCAAGGGTTTTGTGGCCAATATTTCGGTTTTGTTGGGTATTGTGATCGGCGGCGTAGTGGCCTCGGCCATGGGCTTGATGACCTTTGGCAAAGTAGGTAAAGCCGACTGGTTTGGCCTAATCATGCCCTTTAACTTTGGGGCGCCTATTTTTGATCCGGTATTGATCATCACCATGACGCTGGTGATGATTGTGGTGATGATCGAGTCCACCGGAATGTTTCTGGCTTTGGGCGAGATGACCGACCGGCAAGTGGATCAAGCCGCGCTGACCCGCGGCTTGCGGACCGATGGTTTGGGCACCCTGATTGGCGGTATTTTCAACACCTTTCCCTACACCAGCTTTTCGCAAAACGTGGGTTTGGTGGCGGTCACCGGTGTCAAGAGCCGATTTGTCTGCGTGGCCGGCGGGGTGATTCTGATTGCCTTGGGGCTGTTGCCCAAAATGGCAGCCTTGGTCGAGTCCTTGCCCACCGTGGTGTTGGGCGGCGCAGGTCTGGTGATGTTCGGTATGGTCGCTGCCACAGGTATTCGTATTTTGGGAGGGGTGGACTTCAAAAACAACCGCTTTAACGGGATTGTGGTTGCCATTTCGATTGGCATCGGCATGATTCCACTGATTGCACCCAATTTCAAACAGTGGATGCCACACAACTTGCATCCCTTGATTGAGTCTGGCATTTTGCTTTCTTCGATCAGCGCGGTCATTTTGAATCTGTTTTTCAATGGCCCCAGCGGGGACGACAGTGCAGCAATTGAAGCGGCCAAGCAAACCGAGGCGCATTGAATCTCGACCCCTTTAGGTCCCACCCTTTAAGCCAAAAGCCAATTCTGCAGGATTGGCTTTTTTAATCTCAAGAATGATGCTGCACAGAGGAAGAAAGCTGCAAATAGGTTACGCTTAGCAGTCCACCTGCCTAGAGACTGACGAATAAAATGAACGAGAACCTCTCACCTGCCGAACACGCTTTGCGCGAAGCTGCCCGTGATTACCACCGTTTTCCCACACGGGGGAAAATTTCGGTGACGCCCACCAAGCCCTTGTCCAATCAACGCGATTTGTCGCTCGCCTATTCACCTGGAGTGGCTTACCCTTGTTTGGACATTGAAGCCGACCCGTCCAAAGCGCACGAATACACCTCCCGTGGCAATTTGGTCGCCGTGATCACCAACGGCACTGCGGTACTGGGTTTGGGTGACATTGGCCCGCTGGCCGCCAAGCCCGTGATGGAAGGCAAAGCTTGTTTGTTCAAAAAATTTGCGGGCATTGATGTTTTTGACATCGAGCTGGCCGAGCGGGATCCTGACAAGTTGGTCGACATCATTGCCGCTATGGAGCCCACACTGGGGGGCATCAACTTAGAAGACATCAAAGCGCCCGAATGCTTCTATATTGAAAAGAAGCTGCGCGAGCGCATGAACATCCCGGTTTTTCATGACGACCAGCACGGCACTGCCATTATTTCAGCCGCAGCCATGCTCAACGGTCTGGAGTTGGTCGGCAAGGACATCGGCAACATCAAGCTCGCCGTGTCGGGTGCAGGTGCTGCGGCTATTGCATGTTTGGATGTGATGGTGGGCTTGGGTGTCAAGGTCGAGCATATTTTTGTATCTGACTCCAAAGGCGTGATTTACCAAGGCCGCCCTGGCGGTTATGACGAATCTAAAGCACGTTATGCGCAAAAAACCGAAGCACGCACGCTGGCCGATGCGGTCAATGGTGCCGATGTGTTCTTGGGTTGCTCTGCACCCGGCGTGATGACGGTTGAAATGATCAAGACCATGGCACGCGATCCGATTATTTTGGCGCTGGCCAACCCTGAACCAGAAATACGGCCTGAATTGGCCAAGGCCGCCCGCCCAGATTGCATCATTGCCACGGGCCGTTCGGACTACCCGAACCAGGTGAACAACGTTTTGTGTTTCCCCTACATTTTCAGGGGTGCTTTGGACTGCGGCGCGACCAAAATCACCGAAGCCATGAAGCTCGCCTGCGTGCGTCAGATCGCTGATTTGGCCAAAGCCGACATCAGTGAAGAAGTGGCGAGTGCTTATGAAGGCAAGGAACTGTCTTTTGGGCGCGACTACATCATTCCGACACCGTTTGACTCACGCCTGATCCTTCGCATAGCGCCGGCCGTAGCGCAGGCCGCTGCTGAATCCGGTGTGGCCACGCGCCCCATCACCGACATGGATGCGTACCGCCAACAACTGCAAAGCTTTGTAACGCAAACCGGCATCTTGATGCAGCCCGTTTTCAATGCGGCCAAGGCCTTGTCAAAGGGTCTCGCCCGGGTCGCCTATGCCGACGGCGAAGACCAGCGCGCCTTGCGTGCCGCGCAGATGGCGATTGATGAAAAAGTGGCCCAGCCCATCTTGATCGGACGCCCCTCCGTCATTACCGCCCGCATCGAAAAAGCGGGCCTGCGCATGCGATTGGGCGTGGACGTACAAAACGTCAATCCTGAAGACGACCCTCGCTTTCGCCAATACTGGGAACATTACCATCACTTGATGAAACGCAGTGGCGCAACCCCTGATGTAGCCAAGGCTGCAGTCCGACGCTCCAACACCATCATTGGCTCACTGATGGTTTCACTCGGCGATGCAGACGCCATGATTTGCGGCCTGACAGGCAACTACATGACGCATTTGGAGCGCATCGACAGCATTTTGGGCAAACGTGCAGGCGCGAACAACTACGCCGCCGTGAACGCCTTGATGACCAACCAGGGCCCGCTGTTCATCACCGACACTTATGTGAATGAAGACCCGAGCGCGGAACAACTGGCCGAGATCGCCGCCATGGCAGCGCTGGAAGTGCAGCGCTTTAACGTTGTACCTAAAGTGGCGTTCTTGTCGCACTCGAGCTACGGTTCCTCCAAGCGAGCCTCTGCACGCAAGATGCGCATGGCCCGTGACCTGTTTGTGGCGCAAAACCCGCATATTGAATGCGATGGTGAGTTACATGGCGATGCAGCGCTGCAGCCCGAAATTCGCAGCGCCTATTTGGAAGACAGCACACTTTCTGGCTCGGCCAATTTGCTGGTCTGCCCGAATTTGGATTCAGCTAACATTCTTTACAACGTGCTGAAAACAACCACCAGTGGCGGGGTGACGGTTGGCCCTATCTTGATGGGTGCGGCCGGAACGGCACATATTCTCACGCCTGCTGCAACGGTTCGTCGTATCTTGAACATGACTGCATTGGCGGCTGCTCCCAATTCAGTTGCACGATAATGGCACCGTTATTGCTTGATACGTATCATCTTCCCGATTTCATTTGCACTGGAGCCTCAAAATGAGCAAACGTTTCTTCCTCAAAGCCACCGCCATGCTGGCCGTTGTGACCGCCATGGGCACTGCCCATGCCCAGTCCACCCCAATTAAATTCCAATTGGACTGGCGCTTTGAAGGCCCAGCAGCCTTGTTTTTGACGCCTGTGGCCAAGGGTTATTTCAAAGACGCCAAGTTGGACGTCACGGTCGACGCAGGCAACGGCTCTGGCGGCGCGGTTACCCGTGTGGCTTCAGGTACCTATGACATGGGCTTTGCCGATCTGGCGGCCTTGATGGAGTTCCACGCCAATAACCCCGATGTGCCCAACAAACCCGTTGCGGTGATGATGGTGTACAACAACACGCCCGCATCGGTTATGGCTTTGAAGAAGTCAGGCATCAAGACACCGGCTGATTTGTCAGGCAAAAAATTAGGGGCCCCTGTGTTTGATGCGGGACGCCGTGCGTTCCCTATTTTTGCAAAAGCCAACGGGATCTCCAATGTCGCTTGGACTGCCATGGACCCGCCGCTGCGTGAAACCATGTTGGTGCGCGGGGATGTGGATGCCATCACCGGGTTTACGTTCACCTCCTTGCTGAATATCGAAGCGCGTGGCGTCAAAGCAGAAGACGTGACGGTTTTGCAATACCCTGACTTCGGCGTCAAGCTGTATGGCAACGCCATCATTGCATCACCCAAATTGATCAAAGAAAACCCAGCTGCTGTTAAAGCTTTCCTGGTCGCTTTCACCAAAGGTGCCAAGGATGTCATTACCAATCCGGCGGCTGCCATCAATGACGTCAAAGCACGCGACGGCATCATCAACGTCGAGTTGGAAACACGCCGCATGAAGTTGGCCATTGACACTGTTATCAACAGCCCTGACGCGCGCGAAGAAGGTTTCGGCCAGATCAAGGGCCCTCGCTTGAGCTTGATGGCCTCGCAAGTGTCGGACGCCTTCAACACCAAAACGCGCGTCAATCCGGAAACGATCTGGAATGGCAGTTTTCTGCCCACGGCCAAAGAGCTGGACATCTTGCCCAAGCCCGCTAAAAAATAAGCTACAACACACCCGCATTGCGCATGACATCGCCTAACTTTGTTGACTTTCAAAACGTATGGCTCGCCTATAACGACGAGCTGTTAGCAGAAAATCATTTTGCGGTTGAAGACATCAACCTCCAAGTCAAACAAGGTGAGTTCATTGCCATTGTGGGACCTTCAGGTTGCGGCAAGTCCACCTTCATGAAGTTGACCACGGGTTTGAAAATGCCCAGCAAAGGGCGCATTCTGGTGGATGGCGCGCCGGTCACCGGGCCGCTAAAAATAAGCGGCATGGCATTTCAAGCGTCATCGCTGCTCCCTTGGCGCACCACGCTCGACAATGTCTTGCTTCCGCTCGAAATCGTGGAGCCGTTTCGCTCCAACTTCAAGCAAAAGCGGGCTGAGTATGAAGCCCGTGCCATCAAGCTGCTTCAAACCGTGGGGTTGGCGGGTTACGAAAAAAAGTTCCCTTGGCAACTTTCAGGGGGTATGCAACAACGCGCCAGCATTTGCCGCGCATTGATTCATGAGCCGAAAATGCTGCTGCTCGACGAACCTTTTGGTGCGCTTGACGCTTTCACCCGAGAGGAGTTGTGGTGCATCTTGCGTGATCTGTGGACTGCGCAAAAGTTCAACGTGATTTTGGTCACCCATGATTTGCGCGAGTCGGTTTTCCTGGCTGATACGGTGTATGTGATGAGCAAGAGTCCTGGCCGATTTGTGGTCAAGCGCGACATTGACTTGCCCCGCCCCCGTGACCTTGAAATCACCTACACACCCGAATTCACCAACATCGTGCACGAATTGCGGGGCCATATTGGTGCCATGCGCCAAAACAGTGCCATCACCCCACCTTGATCCAGCCATGAAACAAAAAACACTTGAAAGCTGGTCGCCTTGGATTTTATTGGTGGCGACTATTTTGATTTGGCAAGGTTTGTGCTCGGCCTTTCAAGTCTCAGAATTTATATTCCCCAGCCCGTGGCGGATTGCGGTGCAAACCATCGAATACCGCGATGTCATTGCGGGCCACGCTTGGCGCACCTACTGGGTGACGATGGCAGGCTTCGGCATTGCCATTGTGGTCGGCGTGTTGCTGGGCTTTGTGATCGGCAGCTCGCGTTTGGCCTATGCCGCGGTTTACCCCTTGATGACCGCATTCAACGCATTGCCTAAAGCGGCCTTTGTGCCGATCTTGGTGGTGTGGTTCGGGATTGGCATTGGCCCCGCCATTCTGACCGCGTTTTTGATCAGTTTCTTTCCGATCATGGTCAACATCGCAACAGGCTTGGCCACCTTGGAGCCTGAACTCGAAGACGTCCTGCGCGTCCTCGGTGCCAAGCGCTGGGATGTGTTGGTCAAAGTAGGGCTGCCCCGATCGATGCCTTACTTCTATGGGTCACTCAAAGTGGCGATCACTTTGGCCTTTGTAGGCACCACCGTTTCAGAGATGACGGCTGCCAATGAAGGCATTGGTTACCTGTTGATCTCCGCCGGTTCAGCCATGCAAATGGGCCTGGCCTTCTCGGGCTTGGTGGTGGTCGGCGCCATGGCCATGGTGATGTATGAACTCTTCAGTTACATCGAAAAACACACCACGGGTTGGGCACACCGAGGTTCACAGAATGACTAGACATCTCTGAATTTCACTTTCCCCAAAAACGAGCAAAAGCTCGTTTTTTTTATTTCATTGGTCCACCATTGATTTTTATCAATTTATTCGATTTAATACCCTCACCACAGATACTGACATTTTCCGCATTTAAACGCAATCAATTAGAGGAGAACCGATGAATTCAACAGAAGTTATAACCGAGCCCGTACAAACGGGGCCTAACGCCTTTGACATCGGTTTTATGGTCGTAATGGCCTGCTTGATGGTCTTTGTCTTCTGGTTGACGACCATCAACTACTCTGAAGGCATGAAAACTGAAGTGGCCAAACGCAATGGTGAAGCTTGGACAGAATGGCTAACCACAGCGGGCACGACACGGTTCAACGATGATTATGCGCATGCGCCCTGCTCAGGAAAAGCAGAACCAGGCACTTGGGGTGAATGTGCGGCCTATATCAAGTCGCAAACCAGCCTGAAGGCATTGGTCAATACTTTTTTTGACAAACCCCCTGAATTCATACCCCAATGCAACAAAGAAGATCGCTCCACCACCGGCGCGATCGTGATTGAAAACATGGTGGCAACACCTCCCGGCTCTGCCGTTCCTTTTATTGTCAAGCCCTTGACCAATGAGGACCTCATCAGCACCAAATTGCAGTTGCGAATCACCGTTTGCGACAAGGGTGGCTATTCGATCAAAGTTTCCGAGTTTGAGTTCTGAGGTGCACCATGGCAAACGATAAAACCATTTATCTCAAAGACCTGAACGTCGCCTCTTTGTTGGGCAAAGACGAAGCAGCCAATATCCCCTCTGACCTGCCCATGCGCAAGTGGCTGTATGCGTGGCTTCTGGATCCCACCATTCCAGGCAACATGCAGAAATCCGTTGACAAGTGGCTGGGCATCCTGATTGTGGCCAACTTGTTCACGTTGATGTTTGAACATGTACCCGCCATCTTTGAGCCCAATAAAACATGGTTTCACTTCTTTGATATTTTCTCGGTTGCGGTCTTCACGGTGGAGTACTTTCTTCGCCTGTACATGGCACCTGAAGACCCGGAATTCAACAAGAAAAAGCACGCCCGACTGGGTTTTGTCAGCAGCCCCTTTGCCATCATTGACTTCTTGGCTGTCGCACCTTTTTACTTGCAAGCCTTCTTGCCTGTTGACTTGCGCGTCTTGAGAGCCCTGCGACTGTTGCGGATTTTGAAGCTTTTCAGAATCGTGATTCCAGCCTACAAGGACTTCCAAGTCCTGAATGCCGGCAGAACTTTCCGCCAAAAAGTACACGCACTGGTCTTTCCAAGCAAGTTTGGAGGCGAATTACAAAAAATATTCGATGTCTTTATTGGTATTTGGGTTTTACTGTCGGTATTGGCTGTGATCCTGGAGTCTGTTCAAAGCATTCACTACATCCTGAACCTGCAATTTGTCATTTTGGACGGTGTCGCAGTGGCCATTTTCTCGCTGGAATATTTCATGCGCTTGTATTCATGCGTAGAAGAACCAGGTCACAAAAATGCGGTGATGGGTAGGATCAAGCAAGCCAAGTCACCTTCAACCTTTATTGACTTTATTGCCATCCTGCCCTTTTTCTTGGAGGTGTTTTTGCATCACCTTCTGGATTTGAGATTCTTGCGAATATTCCGCTTGTCAAGATTACTCAAACTCACCCGCAACAGTGATGCCACCGAAGTCTTGTTCCGTGTGATTGCGCGTGAATGGCCTGTCATGGGCGCTGCTGCTTTTATCATGGGTTTGTTATTGATTTTGACTGCCAGCTTAGGTTACTTGCTTGAGCACGATGCCCAGCCTGAGAAGTTTGAAAACATTCCCCAGTCGATTTACTGGGCCGTCATCACACTGGCATCGGTGGGCTATGGGGACATCTCACCTGTGACCCCCATCGGGCGGGCCATGACATCTGTACTGGCCTTGCTGGGTATTGGTATTTTTGCCATCCCTGCTGCGCTGTTGGCGTCTGCTTTCAGTGACGAATTGGTCAAAGACCGTGATGCATTGAAGGCCAATTTGTTTGCGATTCTCAAAGACGGCAAAATTGAAGAAAAAGAGGCTCAATTCATCCGCGAAGAAGCTGAACGCCTTCACCTTACAGTTGCCGAAGTCAATGCCTTGATTGACACGGTGATGAAAGAAAAGGAAATCGAGGACAACCTCAAAGCCTTACCAATACATACCATTGCACAAAGGCCTGAACACGCTGTGGAGTACTTTAAAACGGCGATCAGCGAGTTGCGCCAAATGAGCATGCAAATGGAGCCAGGATCATTTGAAGCAACTGCAAAACAGTCCGATCGACTTACAGCCTCTGAAATGGCTTTATGGCATCAAATACAAGGCAAATCGCAATAATTTGAAGTTATGATTCATGCTTGATATTTTTATCAACATCAGATTTTAATTTCATATATTCCAACGACAGTCATGCTCGGAAAACTTCAAAAAAATGTGATGGAGATCCTGGCAGGGGCTCCTCACCAACCCCTCAGCCGGTATGTGGAGTGGATGATCACTGTGGTGGTTCTGGTGAACTGTTCGGCAGTGATTTTGGACTCGGTTCCCGAAATTCACGCCGATCACAAAGAGTTTTTTCACGAGCTGGAATTTTGGAGCGTGATGTTTTTCACGGTGGAATACGTTCTGCGCGTTTGGTCATTGGGTGCACTTTACTCCCCTGATCAAGGCGGCGCCTGGAAGGGCCGCAAGGGCTACATATTCAGTGCTTTTGGTTTGGTCGATTTTTTTGCCACCATGCCCCATTACCTGCACATGTTCATGCCCGGTTTGGATCTGCGCATCTTGCGCGTATTGCGACTTTTGCGCATTTTGAAATTGTCGAAATACAACACCGCTTTGCAAGACTTGTTTCAGGCCGTTTACGCTGAACGGCGGGCCTTCGGTTCGGCGGCTTTTTTGTTGTTGATTTCCACGGTGGTATCCGCCTCCTTGATGCACTTTGCTGAAGGCCATGAGCAACCAGAAGCCTTTGGCTCTATTCCTCACGCCATTTATTGGTCGATTGTCACCATCACTTCTGGATATGGAAACATCGAACCCGTCACCAAAGCGGGTGAGCTTATTGCGCTGATGACAGGCTTTTTGGGAGTGTGTATGGCGGCGATCATGACGGGTATTGTGGCCTCCGCCTTTGCAACACAGCTCTCGCGCAAGAAATCGGCTTACCTGGTTCAATTGCGCAAAGTACTTGAAGATGGTGTGGTCAGTGATGCAGAGCGCAACACCCTCAAACATCTCCAAACACAGTACCGATTATCGGACGCAGAAGTTCAAAAGATGTCAGATGAAATCCTCGCAGGTAAAGCTGCCAAGCCATGAACGAGGCCAACACAAGCAGTTTGCGAAAGATCAAACGCAGGATTTACGAGATCCTTGAAGGCGAGGTCATTGACCGGGCCAGCCGTAGTTGTGAAATTTTTATCGCCGCCTTGGTCGTAGCCAACGTGGTGGCGATCATTCTGGAGTCAGTTCACTCCATTCACGAAGCCTACGAAGCCTACTTCCATATTTTTGACTTGGTCAGTGTGATTGTTTTTTCGCTGGAATATGTGCTCCGCGTGTGGACTTACAGCGAAAAACACACCGGCCCAGGTGACAGCCCGTGGAAAGGCCGCAAGGAATACGTTTTCAGCGTGTTCGGCTTGGTCGACTTCTTCAGCACCGTGCCGTTTTACTTGCAGTTGCTTTTCCCTGGAGCCGATTTGCGTGTGCTGCGGATGTTCCGCTTGCTGCGAATTTTCAAACTCTCCCGCTACAACAGTGCCATGGAAGACATGCTGGAAGCGATCAAGTCCGAGTGGGATTCTTTCTCTTCGGCCATGTTCCTGCTTTTCATCAGCTGCTTGCTCTTTTCTTCCCTGATCTACATCATTGAAGGTCATGACCAACCTGAGGTTTTCCCCTCCATCCCCGCTGCCATGCATTGGTTTATGTTGACCATCATTTCAGGATGGGGCAACGTAGATCCGGTGACCTATTTGGGTACCGTTTTGGTTATCGTGACGCAAATTTTGGCCATTGCCTTGGCGGCGATCTTGACCGGCGTGGTAGCCACCGCCTATACCGCACAGGTTCAGCGCAGAGAATCTATCTATGAAATGGAAGTGCGTGAAGTGCTGGCCGACGGCGTCGTCACCGAAGAAGAAAAAATCAAACTCAAAACTCTGCAGTTGAAATATGGCATGTCTGATGAGCAAGTTGATGCCATTGCCAACCAGGTTAAAGCTGAAAACAGCAACGGCTGATGGCCATGAAATGAATGGGGCACATTAAAATAGTCCCATGACTTGGCACGCGGAACTCTCACTTAACTACCTGAATGAGAACCATCGCAGCGTCGCCCGTTACGCCCATCAAGGGCCGCTGCGAATTTTAAAAAGCCTCTACCCAGAAGGCGATGCCATCTGTCACAACGTCCTGGTTCATCCTCCCGGTGGTTTGGTTGGGGGCGACACCCTGGACATGACCGTGACTGTCGGTTCGGGTGCACACGGACTGGTCACGACACCGGGTGCAACGCGCTTTTACAAGTCAGAGGCTGGCTTGGCGACGCAACAATTACAGGCACGTGTCGAAGATGGCGCACGGCTTGAATGGTTACCTCTCGAATCCATCGCCTATAACCAATGTGACGCGCTGAACCGGGCTGTGTTTGATCTGTCACCCAACGGTGAAATGATGGCTTGGGACATCACGGCACTGGGATTGCCGTCCGCTGGCATGCCTTTTGTTCAAGGAACTTTCAGACAGCATTTGGAGATCAAGGGGGCGTGGCTGGAGCGCGGCACATTGGATGCCACGGACACCCGTTTACTCAACAGTCCCTTGGGCCTGGCGGGTCAAAAATGCATGGCGACCTTGGTGTTTGCCAGTGGGAGCGCCATTGCACCCGCCAGATTAGAGCGTGGCCTTGCCAGTGCCCGAGAGCGGATGGAGGCGCACAGCCTTCGCCTTCAAGCGGGCATAACATCACCGCACCCGCAGGTCATGGCCGCTCGCGTTTTAGCGCCCGTCACTGAACATGCCATGCAACTGCTCAAACACATTTGGGCGATTTGGCGACAAGACATGTGGCAACTTGGCAGCACACCTCCTCGCCTGTGGAACCTTTAGAAAAAAATCAAAAGGTCGCACCTTAACGCCCTTTCGGTAGGTCGGACCTTCAGGTCCGACTGGTTTAAATCGCCACCAACTGTTGAACGCTCTTTGCCTTCATCTCACTGCCCGGGCCTTGCGCGATGACCTCGCCGCGTTCCATGACCAGATACTGGTCGGCCAGCTCTTCGGCAAAGTCGTAGTACTGCTCGCACAGCAACACAGCCATGCGCTGGCCTTGCAGGCCCACGTCGGCCAGTTGCCTGATCACGCGGCCGATGTCCTTGATGATACTGGGCTGAATGCCTTCGGTCGGCTCGTCCAGAATCAATAAACGCGGCTTGGCCGCCAACGCACGGGCAATGGCGAGCTGCTGCTGCTGCCCACCCGACAAGTCACCACCCCGACGGTAAAGCATTTGCTTGAGCACCGGAAACAACTCGAACAGCTCAGCTGGAATGGGGGTGCCACCGGGCTGCGTAGCCAAGCCCATGCGCAGGTTGTCTTCCACCGTCAAACGGGCAAAAATTTCGCGGCCTTGCGGCACATAGCCAATGCCCGCTGAGGCGCGTTCATACGGCTTGGCGTTGCTGAGCTCTTTGCCGTCCAGCACCACACTGCCGCTCTTGATAGGCACAACGCCCATCAACGATTTAAGCAAGGTGGTCTTGCCCACGCCATTGCGTCCCAGCAACACCGTGACCTGGCCTTGCACAGCGGTCAAACTCACATCGCGCAGGATGTGAGAGCCGCCGTAGTACTGGTGAATATTTTTAACTTCAAGCATGTTTCACTCTTCAAGTAGGTCGGACCTTCAGGTCCGACGCATTAAAACGGGTGCTTGTCGGAGCTCAAGCTCCGACCTACCCATGTGTTCACCGTCCCAAATAAACTTCAATCACCCGCTCATCAGCCTGAACCTGATCCAGTGTGCCCTGTGCCAGCACAGAACCATCGCACAAGACCGTCACGATGTCCGAAATACTGCGAATGAAACTCATGTCGTGTTCGACCACCATCAGCGAGTGCTTACCCTTCAGTGTCAAAAACAATTCTGCTGTGCGTTCAGTTTCATGGTCGGTCATGCCTGCTACGGGCTCATCAAGCAACAAGAGTTTGGGGTCTTGCATCAGCAGCATCCCGATCTCCAGCCATTGTTTTTGTCCATGACTCAAAGTGCCCGCCTGGACTCGCACGCTATCGGCCAAATGAATGGTGTGAATGACTTCAGCCAAACGGTCACTTTGGCGCGAGTCAAGCTTAAAGAACATCGATGCTTTCACGCCCTTGGGCATATTGAGCGCAAGTTCCAAGTTTTCAAAGACACTTAAATTTTCGAATACCGTGGGTTTCTGGAACTTCCGGCCAATGCCCAATTGGGCAATTTCTGGTTCGTTGTGACGCAATAAATCGATGGTGCTGCCAAAGAAAACACTGCCCTCGTCGGGTCGGGTTTTACCGGTGATGATGTCCATCATGGTCGTCTTGCCTGCGCCGTTGGGGCCAATGATGCAACGCAGTTCACCAGGTTTCATATCAAGGGACAGCTTGTTGATGGCTTTGAAGCCGTCAAAGCTTACGCTCACATCTTCGAGATACAAAATGCGGCCGTGCGTCACATCCACTTCGCCTGGTACGGCAATTCGCCCATAACTGGTTTCGCGACCACCTGACTCGGTTTTTTGAGATGTTTTCAGCGTGCGTTCCGCCACACGACGGGCGCCTTGTTCGAGCAGATTGGGGGTCATGTGCGGCGTCCTTTCCATTTTTGGATCAGGCCCAAAACACCCTGAGGCAAATAAAGGGTGACCGCAATAAAGAGTGCGCCCAGAAAATACAACCAGAACTCGGGTGCAGTGACCGTGAGCCAACTCTTGGCACCGTTGACCAGAAACGCCCCCAGAATAGGTCCGACCAAAGTGGCACGTCCGCCGACTGCAGCCCAGACCGCAATCTCGATCGAATTGGCAGGACTCATTTCACCGGGGTTGATGATGCCAACTTGTGGTACGTACAGAGCCCCAGCCACACCACACATGACGGCAGAGATCACCCAAATGCTCAACTTGTAGGGCAAAGGCGAATAACCCGAGAACATGACACGGGTTTCCGCATCCCGAATGGCCTGCAACACGCGCCCGTATTTGCTGCCGACCAACCAACGGGCAAACAAGTAAAAAGCCAATAAGGTGCATCCGGTCATGACGAACAAAGTCATGCGCATACTGGGTGTGGCGATCGGCAAGTCCAAGATGCGCTTGAAATCCGTGAAGCCATTGTTGCCACCAAAACCGGTCTCGTTGCGAAAGAACAGCAACATGGCGGCATAGGTCATGGCCTGTGTGATGATGGAAAAATAAACCCCTTTAATGCGTGAGCGAAAGGCAAAGTAGCCAAACACAAAAGCAACAGCAGCAGGGGCCACCACGATCAAGACCAAGGTCGCTACAAAGCTGTCTGACAACCACCAGTGCCAAGGCAAAGTCTTCCAGTCCAGAAAAACCATGAAGTCAGGCAAAGTACTTTTGTAGTTGCCATCAGCACCAATCTGTCGCATCAGGTACATGCCCATGACGTAGCCGCCCAATGCAAAGAACAGACCGTGGCCGAGCGACAAAATGCCGGTGTAACCCCAGATCAGGTCCATGGCCAATGCACAAATGGCGTAGCACATGATTTTGCCCACCAGGGCCACGGCATAGTCACTCAAGTGGAACACACTGCTTTCAGGCACGATCAAATTGAGCAAGGGAGCCAAGGCGCACACCACCAGCAAAACCAATATAAACGCTGTCCAACCGGTTCGGGTCAAGAGCGCAGACTTTGGGGGCAAAGAAAAAGATTTGTCAGTCATATCAGGCCTCCGCACTGCGGCCTTTCATCGCAAAGATACCTTGCGGGCGTTTTTGAATGAAGATAATGATGAACACCAAAACACAAATTTTGGCCAATACAGCACCCGTCCAACCTTCCAGTATTTTGTTGATCAGGCCCAGCCCCAATGCGGCATACACCGTGCCTGCCAACTGCCCCACCCCGCCCAGCACCACCACCATGAACGAGTCCACGATGTAGCTTTGCCCCAAATCCGGACCGACGTTGCCCACTTGGCTCAGTGCGCAGCCGGCCAGTCCGGCAATACCCGAGCCCAATGCAAAGGCGTAGGTATCAATACGGGCTGTGTTAACGCCCATGCAAGAGGCCATGGGCCGGTTTTGTGTCACGCCGCGCACGAACAATCCCAATCGGGTTTTTCCAATCAAAATCGCCATGCCCAGTAACACGAAGGCCGCGAAAGCAATGATCACCAAACGGTTGTACGGCAACGTCAAATTGGCCATGACTTGCACGCCGCCGCTCATCCAACTGGGGTTTTCGACGCCCACATTTTGTGCGCCAAAAATGCTGCGCACACCTTGCATCAACATGAGACTGATACCCCATGTGGCCAGCAAGGTTTCAAGTGGCCGACCATACAAATGCCGCAAGATGCTGCGCTCGAGCAGGGCTCCGACCACAGCCGATGCGAGAAAGGACAACGGCACCGCCAACACCAGGTAAGCATCAAATGCATCCGGTAGGTATCTGCGAAATGCGGCCTGCACCATGTAAGTGGCATAAGCGCCAATCATCATCAACTCGCCATGGGCCATGTTGATGACGCCCATCAACCCATAGGTGATGGCCAAGCCCAGTGCGACCAGCAGCAAGATAGAGCCCAGACTGGCGCCGGTGAATAAAGCGCCTAAACGCTCACCCCAATGCAACGCACCCTCAATGTCGCGCAATGACGCCTGCAGCTGGGCTTTGACTTGTGGATCGGTCTCTTGCCCGAGTCGCTGATTCAGTTGCAGCTGTGTTTCGGGGGTTTTGCTTTCAGCCAATGTTTTGGCGGACTGCATCCGAATGGACACATCGTCACTGCCTAATTGGGCTGCCGCTTTGGCAAGCCGAATCAATGCGGATGTGCGCGTGTCTTTTTCCTGTGACAGGGCTTTGTCCAGCAAAGGCAGTTTGGCTGCATCTGGCTCTTTAAGCAAAGCCATCGCTGCGGCAGAGCGCAATGCGGTTTCTGGGCTGAATAATTTCAGCGCTGCCAAAGCGGTGTCTATTTCACCGCGCAAGCGGTTGTTACTGATCACATCTTGCGCCGTGTCGGGCAATGGTTTGCTCACACCAGTCAGCAGATCAAGGCCTTGCGTACCTTTGACCACAAGGACCTGTTCTCCGGCCAACTTGACAGCATCGTCTGCCAAGGCTTGCAAAAATAAAATGGTTTTCTCATCGGCTTGCACCACGGCTTTGCCCAGGGCTTCGATGCGTGCATCGGTTTCGCCGTCCACCATTGACCGCATTTCTTGCGCCGTCAGTGCATGGGACGGGTTGACCACTAACAGCACCAGCACCAGGCTCAGAAGGGCATGCGTCATGCCAGTCATCCATCGCTTCATCATGATTTCCCGCAAACAACTTCAGGCTGCTTGCTGATGTCTCTTTAATAAAAAATGGGAAAGAGGCACGCGCCCCTTCCCCAAGGACGCTCATCCGCAATTACTTCTTGGCTGGCTCGTCAGGC
Organism: Comamonadaceae bacterium; assembly: GCA_947373105.1. Classification (GTDB taxonomy): domain Bacteria; phylum Pseudomonadota; class Gammaproteobacteria; order Burkholderiales; family Burkholderiaceae_C; genus Limnohabitans_A. Next base: position 44,053 of record CANBWK010000012.1, read on the forward strand.
TTCACGTCATTGCCAGGAATGTAAGGACTCCATGGCTTGGCTTTAACGGGGCCAGGTGTCTTCCACACCACATTGAACTGACCGTCAGCCTTGATCTCACCGATGAACACCGACTTGTGCAAGTGGTGGTTTTTCTCATCCATCTTGCTGGTGATACCGCTCGGTGCCTTGAAGGTCTGGCCGGCCATCGCGGCGATAACCTTGTCGGTATCGGTGGACTTGGCTTTTTCAACCGCTTGCTTCCACATGTTGATACCGATGTAAGTGGCTTCCATCGGGTCGTTGGTCAAAGCCTTGTCTTTGTGACCAGCGATGCCTTTGGCTTTGGCATAAGCAGACCATTTTTTGATGAACTCGTCGTTCGCAGGATTCTTGATGGACTGGAAGTAATTCCAAGCAGCCAAGTGACCCACCAACGGTTTTGTGTCCACGCCTCGCAACTCTTCTTCGCCCACCGAGAAGGCGACCACTGGCACGTCTTTGGCTTTCAAGCCAGCGTTGCCCAGTTCTTTGTAGAAGGGCACGTTGGAATCACCGTTGATGGTGGAGACCACCGCGGTCTTGCCACCAGTTGAGAATTTCTTGATGTCGGCCACGATGGTTTGGTAATCCGAATGACCAAACGGTGTGTACTTCTCATCGATGTCTGACTCTTTAACGCCTTTGCTGATCAGGTAAGCGCGCAAGATTTTGTTGGTGGTCCGGGGATACACATA
>CANBWK010000013.1 GCA_947373105.1 Comamonadaceae bacterium
TCCACATAGGCGCGGGTGATCGGATACTCCATCATGTAGCCGTAACCGCCATACAGTTGCAGCAACTCGTCCAATGCTTTGCTGAGCTCTTCGGTCGAAAACAGCTTGGCAATGGCCGCTTCTTCAACGGTGAGTTTGCGCTTTAAATGCTCAGACAGATACTGGTCCACCATCATGCGCACAGCGGTGGTACGCACCTTGATTTCAGCCAGTTTGAAGCGCGTGTTCTGAAAATCAAACAGAGGTTTGCCAAACACCACACGGTCTTTGGTGTAACGCACGGTCTCGTTGAGCATGGCTTCCATCTTGGCAGCTGCACCCAGTGCAATCACCAAACGCTCTTGCGCCAGCTCTTGCATCAGGTAGGCAAAGCCTTTGTTTTCTTCGCCCAAAACGTTGGCCACGGGCACGCGCACATCGTCAAAAAACAATTCGGCAGTGTCGGCTGCTTCTTGGCCCATCTTGTCGAGCTTGCGGCCTTTGCGAAAGCCGGTTCGGTCGGCCTCCACCAGAATCAGGGATACCCCCTTGGCCCCCAACTCGGGTTCGGTCTTGGCAACCACAATCACCAAGTCGCAATTCAAACCGTTTGAGATGAAGGTCTTGGCCCCGTTGATGACGTACTCATTGCCATCGCGCAGCGCGGTGGTTCGGATGGCTTTGAGGTCACTTCCCGCACCGGGCTCGCTCATGGCAATGGCCAGCATGACTTCGCCAGTGGCACAGCGCGGCAACCATTTTTTCTTTTGCTCGGGCGTGCCCAAACGCGCAATGTACGGAGCCACCACGTCGGAATGCAAACCAAAGCCCAAACCGCTCACGCCCGAGCGGGCGATCTCTTCCACAATCACAGCCGCATGGCCGAAGTCGCCCCCCGCCCCGCCCCATTCGGGATCGAGGGTGGTGCACAGCAAGCCTTCGCGGCCCGCCTTGAGCCAGGTTTCGCGGTCGACGCGGCCGTCTTTGTCCCATTGGGCCTGCCGTGGTTTGCATTCGCGCTCCAAAAAGCGCCGTATGGTCTCACGCAACATTTCGTGGTCTTCACGAAACACGCTGCGGGGAAAGGTCAATACGGTGTCCATGTTAAAGCCCCTGTGAAGCTGCAGAAACCAGGGCGACTTTGCCTTGAAGTTTGAGTGTCATGCAATGCTCTAGATTATTCAGGCCAACGCGATGACTGCGTCGCCCGAGAGTTTGACTTGACCTTCGGCGTTGGCCGTGGTCAACGAAAGGCGAACGCGCTGCTCGCCTGCGTGTTCGAATTTGTCGGTCACTTCACCGCTGCAGGTGATGACTTCGCCGATTTGCGTCATTGACGCAAAGCGCACGTTGTATTCGCGGATAGCGGTTTGCGGCACCCAGTTGGTCAGCAGTCGGCCCAACCAGGCCATGGACAACATGCCATGCGCGATCACATCCGGCAGGCCGGTAGTGCGCACAAAATCAGTGTCCACGTGAATCGGATTGTGGTCACCCGAAGCACCGCAGTACAAAGCCAAGTTCAAGCGCGAAACAGGCGGCAGTGCCAGCACGGGGACGGTGTCACCGACCTTGACATCAGCCCAGGGTTTCAAAGAAGTCATACCTCAGTCCTTAACTGTTACGCAACACCGAAACCGTGCGCAGTTGCGCCACCGATTCACCACGTTGGTTGGTCACGATTGTTTTGCGCACCACAAATTCGAGTGCGCCATTTTTCTTGTCATAGATGTCTTCGACGCGTTGCTCAAAGGTCAGCACGTCACCGGCATAAGCCATGCGCTCATAAACAAAGCCTTGCTCACCGTGCAGCAAGCGGCGGTAGTCCATGCCCAGGAGGTTGCGAATAGCGGCCGGATCGGGCGCTTCCATCTCTAAGCAAAACAAGAATGTGGGCGGCACCGGCAAGGCCGGGTGACCCGCCGCATGGGCTGCTTCGTCATCGGTGTAAACCGGGTCGGTCTGACCCGTGGCCTTGGCAAAGAATTTCAGGCGGCTCTTTTCAACCAGGACCTCGAAGGCGGGTTCTACATGGCCAATGTATTTGTGATCAATCATGGTCAGACTTTTTGATACAGCGTGACCACGCAGGCACCGCCCAAACCCAGGTTGTGCTGCAAGGCCAATCGTGCGCCTTCGACCTGGCGCTGCTCGGCCTTGCCGCGCAGCTGCGACACCAGCTCGTAGCACTGCGCCAGCCCTGTGGCCCCCAGCGGGTGGCCCTTAGACAGCAGGCCGCCCGAGGGGTTGGTGACAATGCGACCGCCGTAGGTGTTGTCACCGTCGACAATGAATTTTTCGGCGGTGCCTTCGGGCGTGAGGCCCAGGCCTTCGTAGGTGATGAGTTCGTTGGCGGTGAAGCAATCGTGCAGCTCCACCACATCGAGGTCTTCGGGGCCGATGCCTGCGGCTTCGTAAACTTGTTTGGCGGCGTTGGCCGTCATGTCGTAACCGACCACGCGGCGCATGTCGTCGCTGTCAAAGGTGCTGGGGGTGTCGGTGGTCATGGCCTGTGCGGCAATGACCACGCTGGCATCCAGCTTGTGCTTTTTGGCAAAGTCGGCTGAACAGACGATGGCCGCCGCCGCGCCGCAAGTGGGCGGGCAGCACTGGAATCGTGTCAAGGGACCAAACACAGTGGGCGAAGCCATGACCTCTTCGAGCGTCAAAGTCTGACGAAACACCGCCAGCGGATTGCGCGCTGCATGCTGACGGGCCTTAACCGAGATGCGGCCAAACGTGTCAGGCCGGATGCCGTATTGCTTGATGTAGTCGTTGCCTGCGCCGCCAAAAAACTGCGCAGCACGCGGCGCTTGTGGCTCGTAGCCTTGGTGGGCCGACATCGCATCGGCAAAACGCGCCATGGGCGAAGGCCGGTCGTCATAAGCACCTTTGAGTGCGCCGGGCACCATTTGCTCAAAACCCAAAGCGATGGCGCATTCAACCACGCCACTTTCGACCGCTTGACGGGCCAGAAACAAGGCGCTGGAACCGGTCGAGCAGTTGTTATTGACGTTAAAAACCGGAATGCCGGTCATGCCCACGCCGTAGATGGCGGCTTGCCCGGCGGTCGAGTCGCCGTAGACATAGCCCACATAGGCCTGTTGTACCAGGCCATAGGCGATGCCGGCATCGTCCAAGGCCAATTGCGCCGCTCGGGCGCCCATGGTGTTGTAGGACTCACTGGCCCCGGGTTTAGTGAAGGGGATCATGCCCACGCCGACGACGTGAACTGCGCGCTTGCTAACGGCCATGCCAGCTCCTTGAAAAGTTTCGATACGGACAAAGTATCGAACGGGAACAGGGCTTGACCAATCGCCAATCAACTCAAAATGATTGGCAGAAAATGACATTGCGGCAGGATGTGTCGCCCCGGCTACAGGTTCATGTAGCTCGGTGCCTTCAGGTCCGACACGTGTGGGTCAGTGCGGAACGTCACTGAAGATGCCGTCCTTCTGGTCGGCCTGAATCAAAAGCGGCTGTTTGACTTGAGGTGCTTAGTGACTCAAATGTCGCGTTAGGAGCCGTTCGCCGCCAATTTGTCAGCATCCGGTTTCGGCCACAAGCGGACGATGCTGTTGTGGTATCAACCCGTGCTCAGGCCCAAAGCGGTCATCCAGGGGGCGCGGGTCCGTCAATTGACATCTCTCTAATTTGGCAGAGGCTTCCATTTATGTACAAGTACTGATACAATCAAGGCGATGTCTGTACCAAGAAATAAACCCATTGACTGGATCGGGTCATCGTTCAAAGACCTGTGCAATGACGAGATTTTTCCCGAAGATGCGCGGCGGGCCGCTGGATATCAACTACGTAAAGTACAGCGTGGCGACGACCCAGATGACTGGAAGCCTTTTGATGATGTGGGAGCGGGTACAAAAGAGATCCGCATCAAACAAACGGACGGTGCCTTTCGAATGATGTACGTGGCCAAATTTGAAGATGCCATTTACGTCCTCCACTGCTTCAAAAAGAAAACACAAAAGACCAGTCAAAAGGACAAGGATTTGTCCACCCAACGTTACAAAGACATGATGTTGACCAGGAGTAAAAAATGAGCACCAAAAAAATAATTACCCACCGCACCCCTGCGGATGGCAATATCTTTGCGGATCTTGGCTTCGCGCCAGAAGAGGCTCAGAGGCTACTGGCTGAAGCTGACATGGCCATAGATCAAAAGCGAGAGCTCAAACAAACATTGATGACTGAAATTGTGGACTGGATCGATACACACAATCTCAAGCAAGCACAGGCTGCAGAGATTCTGGGTATTACTCGTCCTCGTGTGTCCGATGTCGTCAATCAGAAAACACCCAAGTTCACTGTCGACTCTTTGGTTGACATGGTTTTGCGCACTGGTAAGCACGTTCAGCTTTCGGTCCAATCTTAGAAGCTAATGGTGGCGCAACTTAAAGGCATCTGAAATCAAGCATTCGACAAGTTAATTAAAAAATTATTCAACTTTTTTGAGAGCAGCACAACCTTTGGCATGTCGAATAGACCGTCATATTCCGAAAAAGAAAGTTGTTAAAGTTAGCAAAATTTAAGAGTTACAAATATACTAATCGTTGAGCTGTTTAACGAATTTCAATAAGGCAATCGTTATGGGACTAATTCGAGCAGCAATGGGTGCCATCGCCGGCACATTGGCAGACCAATGGATAGATTTTTTATCTGTTCCCTTAAACATTGGGCAGACAGCAGCACTTTTTCCTGCCGTGCCTGTAGGCACCAATGCAGGCCGAGGTTCGAATACGAAAGGCTCGCAGGCAATTCTGACCAACGGCTCCAGAATAGTTGTTCCTGAAGGGTATGGGCTTCTTCTTTTCCAGGAGGGTGCGCTCACCGCTTTTGTGGATGTACCAGGTGCTTACGTTTGGGACTCGGACGATGTAAACTCTCAGTCGATCTTCGCTGGTGATAAGTGGACCACTTCGTTGTTAAGCCAATCATGGGAACGTTTCAAGTATGGAGGCCGTCCGGGCGGACAGCAACTCGCGCTGTTTGTGAGTTTGAAAGAGCTTCCAAATAACAAATTCGGGACTCAATCGCCCATTTATTGGGACGATGCCCTTTTCTCATGACCGGTCGTTGGAACTGATGTGTTGGAGGGCTATTAAATTGCAGTTGAAGCGCAGTACAAAAAATATGGGCACTAGGGTAATTACCAAATATAAAGATTATATAAAGTAATTATTATCAAAACTTCTTCAACAAGGAGCTTTGAATGCAGAAACACTTTGTACATTCCCACATAGGGCTGCCGGCAGCCTTGTCTGCCACACTCGTGTTGTTAGCCGGTTGCGGTGGAGACAATTATCAACAACTATCCGAAGCCATCCCGGCCAGCTTTTCCGGTGATTGCGCCACCCTGGCCACTTCCATCTCCGGCTTGAAGGGAACCGTCATCACGGGTTCCAGCACAGTAGCTGCAGGTTTGTTATCCAACATCATGACCCCCGAGCATTGCTTGGTCACTGGGAAAATGAACGAACGGGTCAGCAGTGTCGATGGGCAACCCTACTTCATTGGATTTCAGGTGCGTTTGCCCAAAAGCTGGAACGGCCGATTTTTCTACCAAGCCAACGGTGGCACCGATGGCGCTGTATCGACAGCTGCGGGTGCATTGGGCGGGGGGCCGATTACTTCAGCACTGGCCAAGGGCTTTGCGGTCTTGAGCTCTGATGCGGGCCATCAGTCCCAAACCACGCCTTTCTTTGGCCTTGACCCCCAAGCCCGTATCGACTATGGCTACAACGCTGTAGGCCAGTTGACACCCATGGCCAAAGATTTGATCAAGTCGGTTTATGGCAAGGCACCGGACCGTTCGTATTTGGGCGGATGCTCCAACGGAGGGCGTCATGCTTTGGTAGCCGCCAGCCGCTATGGCGATTTGTATGACGGCATTTTGGGCGGCGCACCCGGCTACAACCTGCCAAAGGCGGCTGTGGCACAACTGTGGGGCGTACAACAATACGCTACCGTGTCAACAGCCACCAAGGCAACTGACACCACTGCTTCAGGTACGGTGGTGACACTGCCAACGCCACTGCCAGATGTGTCCACCGCCTTCACTGCGGCAGAAAGAACGATGATCGCCTCAAAGATCATAGATAAATGCGATGCACTCGACGGAGCCACCGACAATTGGGTGGGTAACGTAGCAGCTTGTCAAAAGACCTTCAATGTGGCCACGGACATCCCTAGTTGTAGCGGCGCTCGCGATGGTACTTGCTTGACTGGCACTCAAAAAACCGTGCTCGCCAATGTACACAGCGGCGCAAAAAACTCGGCTGGTACTGCGCTGTACAACAGTTTTCCATTTGACACCGGAATTTCCTCCTCGGGTTGGGCCAGCTGGAAGTTTGTCAGCTCTACAGGTGTAGGCCGCGACCCCGGTGCAACGGCCTTCATTTTCACCAGCCCGCCCAAAACCGACACGGTCAATTTCTTGGGGCTGCCCTACGCCATGGGTTTCAACTTTGATGTCGATGCGCCGAAGATCTTTGCTACATCTGGCGTCTATGCAGAGTCCGCAATGTCCTTCATGGCACCTCAGGATCCGAGCAACTTGTCCAAAATGTTGAATCGTGGTGCCAAGTTGATGGTTTACCACGGCACATCGGACCCTGTGTTTTCTTTCAATGACACAGTGTCATGGTGGGAGAGTGTCAAGAACGTCTTTGGCAGCAACACCGACCGATTCGTTAAACTGTACCCCATCCCCGCCATGTCGCATTGTTCGGGTGGACCCACGACTGATCAATTTGACATGATCGACCCCTTGGTCAATTGGGTGGAAAAAGGCATTGCACCGAATTCAGTGATAGCCAAAGCCCGTGGTGTAGGCACCAACACCATTGCCGCTTTGATCAATGCCGAAGTGCCAACGAATTGGGCGGCTGACCGTTCACGCCCGCTGTGTCCCTATCCTGCTGTGGCGACTTACAACGGATCTGGTGACGTGAATCAGGCGGCCAACTTCACTTGCAAATGAAGCGCTTGAATTCATAAAAAAGAGGCCGAGGCCTCTTTTTTCATGTCTTGCGGTGGTGTGCAATTTTACGTAGCAACTCGAGCAAGATCTGCTTTTCCGCCGGAGTCAAATGCTTCCATATATTGTCTTCCATCGACAGGCTCACAGACTTCAATTTTTGGGCCAAAGCCAGACCGGTTTTGCTCAACCGAACCAATTGCATTCGCCGATCATGCTCACTTTGAATCCGAGTGAGCAACTCCCGTTTTTCAAGCCGATCCAAAATCAGAGTCAAGTTGGGCGCAACAATATTGAGGACCGTACTTAAACGCTTGGGTGTGAGCTCCACATTGGCCTGAAGCAAAGTCAAAATCGTAAACTCGAGCTTGTTGATCTTGAAGACGTCCTGGATGTGGCTTTTGAATGTATGGTCCGCAGGAATGCTGGCCTGTGCCAAGTGATAACCCAAAAGGCTCACTAAGCTGCCGTGTTCCATGTGACCTGGCAGAGCGGGTTCCGTGACTGTTTTAGTTGGCATTTGCGTTGGGTAAAAGCAGGGATCTACTGAAACCCCCGACGTACATTATCTCCCATACAAAAGGGATGGTGAATCCCCAAAATCGTGTATGCATCAATCGCGAAACCAAAGTGAAATAACAATTTTTAGGGCATGCAGCTTGCACTGTAACCACCTAACAATTGTTGCTATACATTCCCCAAACCAGCTATGAAGTGAAAATGAATTGTCTCTAAAATTGCTAACAAAAGAAGGACTCTGCGACTAGCGCTCAAGTTGCGTGTGGGTGAGATGCCAATACGGATTTGCTGTTTGGTCTCGTATCAGCCACTCGATTTCACTCTTGAATTCAGCGCCTAAGCGACGTTTGAAGAACAGGTGAATAACTCACTTCAAATATGAAACCCGTCCACGGGGAACCTTGACCACCAATTAAAATTACTGCTTTCCATTTTTCTCTGCTATTTCTGCCAATACAACGAGCGTCGGTTTTGGGTCTGTATCAACCCTTCGTGTCGAAAGCCTGAAGGGCCGCTTAGGGCTTGGGACCGTCATTGAAATCTGATGCTCGTCTGTAAGTAACTGGATCAATCCGGGTACTTAAAAACTGCAATGTTCAGTGTCGTTCCGCAGTCAGGCGCAGACCCCAATTCGGGGCTGAAGCCGCCAACCTACACATCGTCCTCAGCAGGTGCGTTGTGCGCTTGGCGGTAGGCACTGGGGGTCAACCCTGTCCAGCCTTTGAAGGCACGGTGGAAGGTGCTGGCTTCCGAAAACCCCACGCGGGTTGCCACTTCGAGCAGCGGCAGGTCGGACTGGGTGAGGTACTCGACGGCCACGTCGCGGCGCAGCGCGTCCTTGATCATTTGGTAGCCCTGCCCTTCGCGCTGCAGGCGGCGGCGCAGGGTCTGGGGCGTGGTGGCCAGCATGTCGCTGATGACTTCGAGCGAGGGCATTTCTTGGGTCAAATAACGACGCAACAGGCGTCGGATGCGCTCGGTCAGACTCGACTGATCGCGGTACTTGACCAGCAAACACGCCGGCGCTTGTTGTAAAAATTCCTCTACGCTTTCCAGGTTCTGAACGACCGGCAGTTCAAGCCATTTGGCGGGAAACCTAAAACCCCAATCGCTGTCCGACATGCGGATACTGGCTTGAAACAAGCGGGAGGCATCACTGCGGCGCACGACTTCGCTTTCCTGGTAGACAACCTCGTCCACGGGTATACGCCGCGCCGCCAGCCAGCAGATCACGCCATAACTGAGAAACAAGAACACCCGCACGGCATAAGTCTGCTTGGGACTCAGGGCGCGCAAGGCATTCAGGCGCAGGTAGGCTACATCGTCTTCAACATGCAAGCGGGGTACAAAGTCGGGCAGGATCGCATGGTAGTAACGCAGCCCCGCGCGCATGGCGTCACCCACTTTCTGGTAGCCCACCAACAGACGGCAACAGGACGCAAACGTCCCCATGGGCACGGGCTTGGAGCCTAAGCCCCAGAACTCATCGCGGTGGTGCCGTATCAAGGCGCTCATCAAGCGGGCAAATTGAGTTTGGGTCACGCGGGCCAAATCGGACTCGAGCAAGGCCAGTGTGATGCCTGCACGGCGCAGCAACGTGAGCTTCGCGTCTTGTCCTTCGAGACCCAAAAGCATGTTCACCACCTGGTGAATGGCGATAGTGTGCTGCGGCGGTGGGCTGGCAGAGGTGCGTTGCATGGGGTCTATGCTAAGACCTTTTCACGAGCCCATGGCAGGCCTTTGATTAAGGTGGGCTTAAATCAAAGGACGCCAAGACCGCCCGTTTTTCGCCAACATGTCCTCGCTGGCCTGAGGCCCGTCACTGCCTGCCGCATAGGTAGACAACTGATTTTGTCCTTGCTGCTGCCAGTACACCTGCAAAGGTTTGACAATGTCCCAACCGGCCATCACGCTGTCCGAGCGTTGAAACAAGGTCGCGTCGCCGATCATGCAGTCGTAAATCAGGGTTTCATACCCTGTGCTGGGTGCATTCTGGAAATAATCCTTGTAATGGAAATCCATATGCACCTGACCGATTTCGATTTTAGGCCCTGGTATTTTGGCGCCAAAAGACAAGCTTGCACCCTCATCGGGTTGCAATTTGATCACCAGGCAATTGGGCGTGAGCGATTCGGTCGCGGTGTTGCGAAACAATGAAATAGGTGGCCGCTTGAAGTGAATGGAAATTTCACTGTGGCGTTTGGCAAGGGCTTTGCCCGTACGCAGATAAAAGGGCACGCCAGCCCAACGCCAGTTGTCAATGCCCAGCTTGATGGCCACATAGGTCTCCGTGGTGCTGTCTGCCGCGACACCAGGCTCCTGCTTGTAACCCAGCAATGGCTTGCCTTCGCGTTCGCCGGTGGCGTACTGCGCCCGCACCGAATCCGTTGCAGGATTGACACTGTGGACCGAGGTCAGCACTTTGGTTTTTTCATTGCGAACATCATCGGCCGACAAAGATGCGGGGGGCTCCATGGCCGTCAAGGCCAGGAGTTGGAAGACATGGTTGGGCACCATGTCACGCAATGCACCCGTGGATTCGTAAAAGGCGGCGCGGTTTTCCACCGCCACCGTTTCGGCCACTGTGATTTGCACATGGTCAATATGGTCGCGATTCCACAAGGGTTCGAAAATACCATTGGCAAAACGCATCAGCATGATGTTTTGTACCGTCTCTTTACCCAGAAAGTGGTCCATTCGGTAGATCTGTTTTTCGGCCAAGCTATGGCGCAGTTGGGTGTTCAGCGCTTGCGCCGATTCCAGATCATGACCAAACGGTTTTTCAACCACCACACGGCGCCACTGCGAATTGCTCTCAGTGACCAGCCCTGCTTGCCCCAGTTGGTCGACGATGCCACCAAAGAAACGGGCTCCTACAGCCAAGTAAAACATCACATGGTCGCCCACCTGGTGGCTGACTTTGAGGTCGCCGAGTTTAGCGCCCAAGAGTTTGTAGGCGTCGGCACTGGCAAAGTCCAAGGACATGTAGGTCATGCATGACACCAAGCGCTCAAGGTGCTCTTCATTCAAGGTCTGTGTGTAATGCTTGTCAGCCGCAAACTCTCTGACTGCCTTTTCCACGTGCAATTGAAAAGAAGCATCCGACATGTCCAGTCGATCCACCCCGACAAGGGCAAATTTTTCGGGCAACAAGCCAGTTCTGGCCAGGTTATAGAGTGCCGGCATCAGCAAACGTTTGGTCAGATCGCCCCCGGCGCCAAAGATGACCATGGTGCATGAAGGCGCTCGCTCTCCATGGGCTGTTTTTTCATGTTCAATGTCTTGTGCCATAAGGATTTCCGGGTGGGTTGATCAGGACTTTTTGGACTCTTGGTGGCCACCAAATTGTTTGCGCATGGCGGACAGCACTTTTTCAGCAAAGGTATGGTCCTGACGCGACCTGAAGCGGGTAAACAAGGCCGCAGTCAGTACATCTGCGGGCACAGCTTCTTCAATAGCGGCCTGAATGGTCCAGCGCCCCTCACCTGAATCATCGACGCGGCCGCTGAAGGCTTTGAGTTCAGGGTCTTCGGCCAGAGAAATGGCGCTCAAATCTAGCAGCCACGAGGACACCACGCTGCCTCGACGCCAGAGCTCTGTGATGTCAGCCAAGTCCAGGTCATAACGCCGCTCTGCAGGAATCACCTCTTGGTTGACGCCTTTTAAAATATCCAAGCCTTCAGCATAAGCTTGCATCAAGCCGTACTCAATGCCGTTGTGCACCATCTTCACAAAGTGTCCAGAGCCTGCAGGTCCGGTGTACAAGTAGCCTTCTTCGGCGGTCGATTGACGCCCCTCACGACCCGGCGTTTTGTCGATGCTGCCCACACCGGGTGCCAATGTTTTGAAAATGGGGTCCAGGTGATCAAAAGCGGTTTTGTCACCGCCAATCATCATGCAATACCCCCTGTCCAAGCCCCACACGCCACCACTGGTGCCGACATCGATGTATCTGATGCCTTTTTCGGCCAATGTTTTTGCACGGCGAACGTCGTCTTGGAAATTTGAATTTCCACCGTCAATGATGATGTCGCCAGAAGACATCATGTCGCCCAATGTGGCAATGGTGCTTTCGGTAATGGGGCCTGCAGGCAACATCACCCAGACCGCCTTAGGCGATGTGAGTTGATCCATGAATTGCTTCAGGTCTTGAGAGGGGATGGCACCCTCAGAGGCGAGTTGGTTGACGCTGGCGGGCTGTGCGTCGTAAACCACACAACTGTGACCGTTGTTCATGAGTCTGCGAACAATGTTGCCGCCCATTCGTCCCAAACCAATCATTCCTAGTTGCATGGTGCACTTTCAAAGTAGAGTTATAAAAAAACACGGCCTATTCAGATCAAGTCATCTTCAAATCATGCAAATGAATAATTCGCTCCACGAAATGACCTAAGCCGCCTTCAGTGTATTGTTTTCGATCCAATTCACTGGTGGCCAAAGCAAGATGGCGAATATCGTGAGCAGCCTGACTGGTAGGAGCAAATTCTGTCACGGCTTTGTGATTTTCAGAAGCCTCCATCATCAGCTCATCTTGTTTGATGCAGCCCAAATAATGCAACTCACGGTTCAGGAATTTGGTCGACACGGTGTTCAGGTGGTTGAACAAGTTCTTTCCATCTTCGTCACTTTTAGCCGCATTGACAATGATGTATATACGGTCCAAACCGAAATCGCTGCATAGAATTTTGATCATGGCGTAGGCGTCCGCCAGGCCCTCTTTGTCACTGCGCACCACGATCAGTCGTCTTCCCGTACAAGCCATGAAAGACAACACGGAGGGGTCCGTGCCTGGAGGCAGGTCGATGATCAAAAAGTCCAACGACTCTTCTAAATCACTGAATTGCTGGAAGGCCCTCGTCGCTTGATCGCCATTGAGCGTGGTCATGCTCTCGATGGTTTTGGCACCCGCAATCAATTTGATGCCGTAATGCCGGGACAAGATAATGTCTTTCAAATTTTTCTCGCCACTGATGAAATGGCTTAAATTCAATGGGCAATGCGTACCCAAAGCGGCCTGCGCATTGGATGCGCTGGAGTTGGCATCCAAAATCATGACGTCGTAGCCCATATCATGCAAAGCGACTGCGAGATTGACGGAAACAGTGGTTTTTCCGACGCCACTTCTTCCACTGGTAATGCCGATAACTTGGGTGTGAGTTGGTTTTTGCATGGTGATTTTTGACTCAATAAATCATTCAAAAATATGTTTCTCGCCAAAACTGATGTCGTAGTCCAACATCAGTTCTTCACCCGAGCGGATGGTGCGTAGGGTTTTAAGTTGGCCGTTTTTTTGATAGGCCACGCTGGGTTTTTTAGAGTGGTTCAAGTAAACAGCCATGTTCATCGTATTCATGCCCACACTGGGGATGTGCATGACTTCATCGGTGTAGTAGCAAAAAATATCAAGCTCCTTCCTTACGCTCCTGGGCAGTCCTTTCAAATCATGGTGGGTGAATTCAACTTCTTCAACGTCATGCCATGTGCGCATGGGGTTGACACCTTTGGGAATGGTCCGAAGCGCAAAAACGCCAATACCGTGCACCTTGGAAATTCCTAACTTGCAATACACCTCTTCTTGCAGATGCTTCAGAAGATTTTTTTTTATTTTAGACATGCTGTGGGTCTGAGGAATTAGGGGCCATGTAAAAACGCAGCGCTCAAGCGTGCCGATGAATTCGATTCCAGACCTCGGGTTTGAAATCTGTGTGCAATGGGGAGCTTGAATCCAAAGCCAAGGGGTGGTCTTCGTCAGTCAATGCCAAAGCAAATATGGGCTCGAAATCTGTCACGAACAAGGCCTTGTAGCCGTAATCATCGACCGGCCCGAGGTTGTAGTATTTGTAACCATTGTCTGCCGTCCACCTCGATGCCAGCAGACAGGCATAAATCCCAGGCGATTTGTTTTTGTATTCGCGGTTCCATTGACAAAAACTCCCGTAGACCTGTTGCCGCTGGGGCAGCAATATAGAAACATCGGTCAGGACCAGATCGCCATTGGAGGCGTGGACTTGGATCACCAAGACATCCAGATCACGGATGTAATCGACAAAACCTTCAACCTCTTGGTCGTGAATGTAGTAGTTTGCAAAATGCTCACCGCCCAGCGCATAGACATCTTCGGAGGTGAAATGGTTGCCAGGTAACACCGTGGTGGTGGTCACAAAGTCTTTGCACAGCTTTTCAAGTTCTTTGAATTTTCGCTGCCTGCGGGGCTCAGTCCAAAACTCAGGACTTCCCGCATGAACCAAGCCGTACTTGTCGTTAATGGGTACACCATAGGGACTCTCAGGCGGCACGGCATAGACAATGAAGGGCCTTTTGGCCATTTTCAACATGCTGGGCGATACATCAACATAGGGACACAAAGCATCCCATCGGGTGGTGTAGTAAAGAGTGTCAGCGTGGTAACTCTCGACGCATAAATTGTCGGAGTCCCAAGATTGGTTGCCCAGAAAGTGCTTGTCTGTCTCCGGCACATTTTGGGATTCGATTTCGGGACAAGCCAGTATCTCGAGAAATGACATGGACATGGCGTTAAAAACTCACCTGGGCGATGATTGGTAAAGGTTCAAGTTCAAAGTAATCCGCATCAATGGCGTAGTTGTTCTTGAGAAACTCAGTGTCTAATTTTTCCAACTGACGGACGGCTGTGACCATTTGGAACAAATGTTCCGAAGCTTGACTGGCGGGGTCCTTCAACTGTTCAAAATACCGCACCTTCAATGGGCACTCCACATCGAAATGAAAAGTGCGAGATTCAGGTTCAAATGACAGAGGATAAAGCTTGCAGCTGAGTGGTTTGTCCTCACCAAGTTCACAACCTGCGGGCCCTAAGTGGGTACAAGTGTTTTCAATGCAAATCCGACCGTGTTGCTTGGTTTCTATCTGCGTCAAAGACACTTCAAGGGGCGGGTAACCTTCGTCCACATGACAACAACGTTGGCATTGGGCGCAATGATCAAAGAGCATGTTCTTCGTCCAAGTAGGTTCCGATCAGCTTCATTATTGTGTCGGCAATTTTGTTTTCAAAGAATTTGACACTGTAAATGCAAATTTGATTTTTATCAAATTTTTCGTTAATCGCATTTTGCACCGAATTGATGCGTGCAAGACATTCACGCAAGTTGTGAAGCGTAGCTCATTCAAACGTCCCTGTTATGATTTTTTTCATTTTCAGAAACAAGCCCCATGACAAGTTTAAACAAAGCCCTCGAGACTTCACATTTGCTTTATAGGTTGGATGAAGGGGTAGCGATCATTTCATTCAATCGCCCGGACAAATTGAATGCACTCACGCCGGACATGCTGAAAATCTTTTTTGAACATGTGGATCAAGCAGCACAAGACACCGCCGTGCGTGTGATCTTGATCACTGGGGAAGGTCGCGGATTTTCAGCAGGGTTGGATTTGAGCGTGATTGGCACTGGCGTCTCCAAAGCCACCCCATTGACCAACGCTAACCCAGCACCTAAACAATGGGGCGATGAGATCGGGCCAGGCTTGGCTCGCTATTTTGGCCAAGGCTGGAATGCATTGATCACCTCGCGTAAACCCACCATAGCGGCCGTCAATGGCGCCGCTTTTGGCTGGGGTTTTATTCTGTCCTTGCACTGCGACATTCGCTTTGCTGGCGAATCGGCCTTGTTCAATGCAACCTTTGCCCGATTGGGCGTGCCTGCAGAAAAAGGCATCGGTTGGTTGTTGCCGCGGTTGATTGGCATCGCCCGGGCCGCCGACTTGCTTTACACGGCGCGGCGCTTTGATGGTCGAGAGGCCGAGCGATTGGGACTGGTGAATCAATGCCTGCCTGACGCCGAACTCATGCCCCATGCCCTGGCTTACGCGAAGCAGATTGCGCAAAACGCTGCACCGCGATCTCTCGCTGCGATCAAAGCCCAGATCTGGAGCGCCGGAGACGATTGCTACGACGAGGCTTTCAGGGCGGCTGACCACGAACAAGATCTGGCGGTGCAGACGCAAGATTTTCTGGAAGGCATTACCAGTCTGCGAGAAAAGCGCAGCCCGAAATTCAAAGCAGAATAAAGGCGCATTGCAAGCCAGATTGAGGCTAATTTATATGGGAATTGTCAAAGCATCGTATTCAAATAACCAGTCATACCGGCGACGGACCTTTTCGGGCTCCCACTCGCTAGAGACATAGTCGACTGCTTTGTCTGCATCGGACAGCTGAGGGTTGTGAAACCGCAATGCATTGTCACGCGATCGGTTAACAATATCAGCCGTTCGCTGCCAGCGCAAGGCTTCGAACCGGGCAAACGCCGTCGCAGGGGACTCATACTTGGCCAAACAACGCGCCATGACCGCCGCATCCTCGATCGCCATATTGGCGCCCTGGGCTAAAAACGGCAAGGTCGGATGCGCAGCATCCCCGAGCAAACAAATAGAACCTTGGGCCCAGCCTTTTTGGGGCTCACGGCCCACCAGGG
Organism: Comamonadaceae bacterium; assembly: GCA_947373105.1. Classification (GTDB taxonomy): domain Bacteria; phylum Pseudomonadota; class Gammaproteobacteria; order Burkholderiales; family Burkholderiaceae_C; genus Limnohabitans_A. The sequence continues at coordinate 15,940 of CANBWK010000013.1, forward strand.
CCCATTTGAAGGGCTGTTCAATCTGTCGCATCAAATCACACACATCAGGATGCCAATGCCCAAAGTCCCGCAACAGTTCGTCGTGTGTACCGGGCTCGTTCCATGATTCGCTGTGCCAGCCATCGCGCTCAATGATGCCGACCACATTCATCAACTGACCTGCACGAACCGGGTAAGTGATCACGTGCGCGCCCGGCCCGACCCAGTTGGTGCCGACAGGATTTTGCAAATGCGCTGGAATCCGGTCTATGGGGACCAAGCCCCGCCAAGCCAACAAACCGGTGAACTGCGCCTTGTCTTCGCCCAACAACTTTTCGCGAAGTACCGAATGCACACCATCCGCCGCCAACAAGCCATCGGCTTTGTGCACAGAACCATCATTCAACTGAAACGAAACACCGGCAGCCGTACTGTGTGCTTCAACCACGCGCGCGTTCAATCGCACAGGGCGACTGGACCTTTGCTCGAAAGCAGTCAGCAAAACGCGATGCAAATCACCCCGATGGACCATCCAGTAAGGCGCGCCAAATCGCGCCAAACAGTCGTCGCCCAAGTCGAATAATTTCCAGCGCTGCCCGGTGTTCCACATGCGTATTTCTTTGCCGCGCGCGGGGCTGACACAGGTTTGCAATGCCTCATCCAAACCCAAGCTCTGCAAGACGCGAGACCCATTGGGCGCGATTTGCAAACCCGCCCCCAACTCACCCAGTTGCGAAGCCTGCTCGAACACGTCCACCTCAAAGCCCTGCGCCAACAAGCACAGTGCGGTGGTCAAGCCACCGATACCCGCACCCGCAATGGCGATTCGTTGACCTCTCGCTTTGACCCTGCTTGGACCCTGGGTCATTGCGCTTTGATGTTGTTGTCTTTGGCGACTTGCGTCCAAAGCGGAATTTCCGTGGCAATGGTCTTGGCAAAGTCGGCCGTACTGCCGCCAACAGGCTTAATGTCTAACTTGGCCATCCGTTCAGCCACATCAGGCAAGGCCATGATGCGGGCCATCTCTTCTTGCAGGCGTTTGATGATGGGTGCCGGTGTTCCTGCCGGTGCCAGCAAGCCACTCCAGAAGTTGACAGCCAAATCCACACCCTGCTCTTTCAAGGTAGGAACTTGAGGGTAACTGGCCAGGCGCTGCTCGGACGTGACGGCAAGCGCACGCAATTTGCCAGATTTGATCAAGGCTGCAATCGGGCCGGAGTCGATCAAGGTCATTTGCACTTCTTGGGTCAAGACCGCATTGATGGAGGGAGCACTGCCTTGGTAAGGCACATTCAAAGCTTTCAGGCCGGTGCGCGCTTTAATTAACTCCATCACCAACTGGAAAGAGGCCGATGGATACGCGTAATTGCTTTTGTCGGCATTGGCCTTGGAATAAGCCACCAACTCGTTAAAGTTCTTCGCCGGAAAGTTGTCATTGACGGCCAAGATCATGGGAAATGACCCCACCAAAGAAATAGGTGCCAAATCAGTCAATGGGTTGTAAGACAGCTTGGCCACCAAAGCAGGATTGAAGGCGATAGGTCCACTCGCAGCCATCAACAGCGTGTGACCATCGGGTGTTGCACGGGCCACGTATTCAGTGCCGACTGCTGCACCAGCGCCTGCACGGTTTTCCACCACCACAGACTGTCCCAAAGCGGGGGCTAATTTTTCAGCCACCACGCGGGCCAAAATATCGTTAGCACCTCCAGGCGCGTAAGGCACCACAATCTTTACCGCCTTGCTGGGCCAAGTACTTTGGGCCCAACCCGCAGCGGGACAGAGCGCCAACAAAGAAAGCGCTGTGCTGGCCAACCATTGGCGGCGACTCGCCAAGTGAATCAATGTACACATCGTAGTTCTACCTGTAAATAAAAATTGAAATGGAAATGAATTTAAATTTTGGTCACAGAGACCACCATCAAAGCGGCACGACCTTCGTCCAGGGCTTTCAAACACCGGGCAATGGCTGTGGGCACTTCATCTGCACGCGTGACGCGCTCACCGTGCGCACCGAAAGCTTTTGCAACTTCTTCAAAGTGACGCTTTTCACCTTGGAGCCGTGCCTGAAAATTGTCGATTTTCGCAGCAGCCCCATCGGGATGCACACGCAGAACGGCTTCCTTGACGGCTTGCCATCCACCATTGTCAAGCACCACCGTGAAGATGGGCAAACCCCGTGACTGCGCCACTGCATAGACCGATGTCGGTGTTGAAAAATGAAACCCTCCATCGCCTTCAATGTGCACCACACGGTCGTTTGGCCGCGCCAGCTTGACCCCCAAGGCCATGCCACCACTGTAGCCCAAACCACCACCCGCGCCGCCCAGAAAACTCAGGGGCTCTGTACGCGCGATCTGTTGCAACACGGCTGGCGAATTGCGGATGGCCTCGTTGATCACCACATCGTTGGGTCGCAACTGCGCCCCCAACTGCGCACAAAACCAGGACGCATTCAGGGCGTCGTCCGGACCCGTGTCTTGCGCTGCGGCCGCCATGCGTAACTGGCGCTGCTTTTGCAACGGTGCCCATCCCGCCATGCGGGCAGCCACTTTGTGGCGATAAGCATCATCAGACAAGGCAACAACTGCGTCATGGATGTCGCGCAATGCCAAAGCGCAATCGGCAGGCCAGCGCACGTCACTGGCAAAACCCCAGACCGGAAAATCTTTCTTGATCGGGTCCACATCAATGTGTACCCAGCGGGTGTCTTCTCTGGGGCGGGTCTGGTGGGGTAGCCAAGGCACATCAATGTCCAGCAGCAAACCCCAGTCGGTGTCGGGTAACAAAGGTGTCGGATCAAATCCAAAAAAGCACGGCGACTCGCGGGAGATACACAACCAACTCGGGCTGAACTCCACCACGCGAATGCCGCAGAACTCAGTAAGATTTTGCAAAGCGACCACGGCCTCCGGCTTGCGACCTAAATACGAGGTGATGATCAGTGGATTTTCAGAAGCCATCAATTCTTTGGCGATCTGTTGGGTCACCTCTGATGGCAAGGCCCCCATTCGCGCAGGACCAAACCGCTCAGACGGATAGGATTTGACTTGTTCAGGGGACCAGTTTTCAATCAATGTTTCGCGCGGCAAGGTCATATAGACTGGGCCGGCAGGCTCTGTGTGCATCACACTGTGGGCACGACGAACCACTTCTTTGGCCACCACCCCGGAGGGCAAGTTGTACTCCCATTTCACATAAGGTCGAACCAAAGATCCCATATCAAACGGGTCTTGCACATAGTGAACATAGTTGTCGCGTGCACCAGGCACTTCCCCGTGCAACGCATAGGGGGCTTTGCCCGCCATCAACAGCACAGGCAGACGTGCCCGCATCATGTTGTGCATGCCCATGGCCGCATTGGCTGTTCCAGCATCCACATGGACCATCACACCCTGCCCTTGTCCTGTGACTGCAGCATACCCAGCAGCCATGTGAATGGCCACATTTTCATGGGGACACAAAACGACCTCGGGCATGGCTTGCCCCTCGGCTTGCAATCGGGCCATCTCGTCAATCAAGGTCACATGGTCGGTCCCCAAATTAGAAAACAGATACTTAATACCTGTTTCTTGTAGGCCCTCCAAAAAATAACGGGCCGTGGTGTGCTGAACAAGGGGGGACTTCATAGGGATCATCAGTGCATTCTGTCTGTGAGGTAGCAATCAAAATTACGGGGTGCACGAGCGCGCAAATCAGGGTATGACTATCATGCATCCAGCCCTTGCCGCCAAGTGGGTCAAACCCTGAAACGGCATGAGTTTTACGCCACTCCAAAGGTCACACCGCGCCATGCTTCGGGTAAAAACGATCGCGATTTATTCCAAGGTGACAGACTGGCCAGCAGAGTGGTGGTTGAATGCAAAATCAAAGTTAATCACAAGGAGCAAACACCATGATCAAATCTCTTGAAGGTCAAATCGCCTGGATCACCGGGGGTGGCAGCGGCATTGGTCTGGCCGGTGCAATGGCACTTGCCAAGGCGGGGGCTCACGTGGTCATATCGGGACGCAATTCAGCCACTAACGACAGCGCATTGACCACTCTGAAAGGCATCGGCAGTGCCGAAGCCCTGTTGCTCGACGTGGCAGACAAACATGCAGTCCAAGCTGCGGCACAAGGCATTCTGGCCAAGCATGGCCGAATCGATATGCTCATCAACAGTGCGGGCACCAATGCCACGCAGCGCAGCTTTGAGGTGGTGACCACGGATGCTTGGGACGATGTCGTCAACATCAATTTGAACGGCTCCTTTTACTGCGTTCATGCTGTGCTGCCAGCCATGCGCGCTCAAAAAGGCGGATTGATCGTCAACGTCTCTTCTTGGGCTGGCCTGTATGCCTCCAAGCTGACCGGTCCCGCCTACAACACCACCAAACGTGCACTGTTGGCCCTGACCGAATCCATCAACATGGAAGAATGCCAACATGGCATCCGTGCCACATCCTTGTTACCAGGCGAGGTGGCGACGCCCATCTTGGACAAACGCCCCACACCCCCCTCGCCAGAACAAAGAGACCGCATGGTGCAAACCCAAGACATGGGCCAGGCCTTGTTGTTCCTCGCGCAGATGCCTGCTCGCACCTGCATCAATGAATTGGTCATTTCACCAACTTTCAACCGTTTTTACCTTGGTGGGTTGGAGGCGCCTCCAGCGCGCTGATCCATGCCGACTCTCAACGACAAGATCGTGTAGCCTTTTGCCCCTTTTTCTCTTAAAGTCAGTACATGTCTGAACCCACACCCTACACCCCCCCCTCCGTCTGGACCTGGAACAAAGCCAATGGCGGACGTTTTGCCAACATCAACCGTCCGATCGCGGGTCCAACTCACGAGAAAGACTTGCCGCGCGGCAAGCACCCGTTTCAGTTGTATTCGCTGGCCACACCCAATGGCGTGAAGGTCACCATCATGCTAGAAGAGTTGCTCGCACTCGGGCACCAGGGCGCCGAGTACGACGCCTGGCTGATACGCATCAACGAAGGCCAGCAGTTCAGCAGTGGCTTTGTAGGCGCCAATCCCAACTCCAAAATTCCGGCCTTACTCGATTACAGTGCAACTGAACCTGTGCGGGTTTTCGAGTCCGGTGCGATTTTGCTCTACCTTGCAGAAAAGTTTGGCGTCTATGTCCCCACAGACCCCGCTAAAAGGGCGGAATGCATGTCATGGTTGTTCTGGCAAATGGGCAGCGCACCTTACTTGGGAGGCGGCTTTGGTCACTTTTATGCCTATGCGCCCTTCAAAATCGAATACGCCATTGATCGTTTTGCGATGGAAGTCAAACGACAAATGGACGTTCTCAACCGACGCCTGGCTGAAAGCCAGTATGTGGGCGGCGAAGAGTACACCATTGCCGACATGGCCATCTGGCCTTGGTACGGTGGCATGGCGAAGGGGCAACTCTACGAAGGGGGCGAATTCTTGCAAGTGCATGAATACACCCACGTCATCCGCTGGGCCGATGAGATCGCTAAGCGCCCAGCCGTAAGACGCGGCCGCATGGTCAACCGGGTCATGGGCCCCCCTGAGACGCAATTGCATGAGCGCCACGCGGCCAGTGACTTCGACACCCAAACACAAGACAAACTGAAGACCACACCATGATCACCCTGTACGACTGCGCGACCGCGCCCAGTCCCCGCCGAGCTCGATTGCTTCTGGCTGCGAAGGGCATTAATTATGAAACAGTGGAAATCGACCTTCGATCGGGCGAGCAACTGGGCGACGCTTTTCGGCAAATCAACCCGCAATGCACTGTGCCTGCCTTGCGCACGGAAGAAGGTCAGGTGTTGACCGATAACGCGTCCATCGCGGCCTACCTGGAGGCCCGATACCCTGATGTACCCATGATGGGTAAGACTCCCGCCGACAAAGCCGAGATTGCAGGTTGGCACTGGCGATGCGAGTTTGAAGGCCTGATGTCGATTGCCGAGGTGTTGCGCAACACCTCGCCCGCCATGGCCAACCGCGCCTTGCCCGGCCCGGTGGACTACGCACAAATTCCGCAACTGGGTGAACGCGGTTTAGCGCGACTCAAGCAATTCATGGTCACGCTCAATGCCCGACTCGAAAACCGTGATTTCGTGGCAGCCGATCAATTCAGTCTGGCCGACATCACAGCGATTGTGGCTGTCGATTTTGCGCGCATTGTGAAAGTCAAACCCGATGAACGCCACCCGCATGTGGCGCGGTGGCGAGCGGCTATGGCTGAAAGGCCTGGAATGTCCTAGTATTTTTCAACTGCACTGGAGCCTTTCGATGATGAATAAATTATTCCAAAACGACATCATTTTTGAAAAAGGATTTCTCAGTGCGGCTGTATGCAAAAAATGGGAAGCCACCATTTTTGAAAACCTCAAAATATTCGGGACTGACGTTGAGCCAAAGTACGGCCAAATGGCTGCTTTTTACGGGATGATCGAAGCCGGCTTAAACGAAAGTTACTTTAGATTTGCAGAAAAGCACAATCGGTTTTTACTGAAAAATTTCCCCGAGGTCAAAGACATCATTGCCTACGCAGGCGAAAGAATTTTGACCCACTCCGGATTGCCGCCGCAAGCACTGCCGATTGTTCCACGTGATAAGAAGTATTTTCAAATTGCAGGGTTTAATCTGCAATTGGCATCATGGAGTTTGTACAATATCCACACCGACACCGAAGGCCTGATTCAATACCCGGGGAGCATCTTCAGCGCCCAAACTCGCGCCTATTCCTGCATCATTTCCGTTAAACGCACAGCACAACACACCGTCAAACGAGGAGGCGATCTGGACATTTGGCATGAACGGGTGTTGGCCGATCAACTCGACAAGTTTTACAAACCCAATGGTTTCGAAGCGCGCTCAAAAGACAAGCGAGTCAAAGCTTCGTATGAAGAAGGCAACTTGATTTTGTTTGACAGTTTCATGCCACATTTGGTATTGCCTTTCAAGGTCAAGAAAAAGCAGGACCGTCGCATTTCATTTGTGGTGCACTTCAATTACAGAAAGTCCACCGAGAAAAATCCATTTCCGCATCTGGAATATTGGTACTGAGGACGCACTCACTTTTTCAGTGAATCTTTGTAAACTGAGTTAATTGGCTCAGCCATGACTCGGCGCAGCATGGGCTCAAAAATTTCAATCGGCAAGGTATCGTAGGTGCCGTCAAAAGCCGGTTCGTCATACAAGGCAATGAATTCTTCAGCCCGTGTGTAGTGCTCATGGTCTTTGAACATGTCGCGCATGTTGCGATCCATGCCGATGTGATGAAAAAAGTTATACCCCTGAAAAATACCGTGGTTCTGCACCATCCAGAGGTTAGCCGTTGAAACAAAGGGCTTGAGGATGGCGGCAGCGATGTCGGGATGGTTAAAGGTGCCCAAGGTATCGCCAATGTCATGCAGCAGGGCACAAACCACATACTCCTCATCCCGTCCATCTCGTAAAGCGCGGGTTGCAGTTTGCAGACAGTGGGTATAGCGATCCACCGGGAACCCACCGTAATCGCCATCCAACAACTTCAAATGCGACATCACGCGGTCAGGCAAAGATTGACTGAATTGCATGAACTCAGACGAAATGCCTGCCCAATCTTCTTGGGTACTGTCTTGCATTCGTGAAAATTGGGCGCGTGCGTTCATTTCAGACTCCTCTTTATGACTTCCCATAATGCCCATTATTGTGAGGTCTGTCTATTCAATGACAGCGAACAGCCCTTTCCTTGAATTTCGCCGCTCAAAGATACGGTATGAATTTTCCGCTCAGGCGGGGGTATTCCCCCTTGCAGATCTTTGTTTGACTTTTATATTGTGCTTCGTGTGGGGGACTCGCAAGTTGCCCGCCTATCAACCGGAGCATTCCATGACCAAATTCAGCTGGCTGTTGACCGCAGCCTTTATTGCACCTTTAGCTTCACATGCCGCCGATACGGTAGGCTCCAAGCCAGAAGCCATGAACATGCGCCTGGTCGGCTACAGCGACTTGCAAGCCCGCACCGCGTACCAACCCACGATCCAAAAGCAGGGCAATCGATGGATCGCCTACATCGGTCACCATGGGGATAAAAAACTCAACCCCCTCACCCAGAAAATTGAAAATAATGGCACTTCCATTCTGGATGTGACCAACCCTAAAGCACCTAAATACTTGTCTCACATTCCTGGTGAAGAGGGCAAAGCCGAGCAAGGTGGCGCACAGATGGTGCGTATTTGCAGCGGCGCTGACTTGCCCAAAGGAGACAAATCCAAGTTTTACATGTTGCGCGTTTTCGGCAATCAAGCCCACGAAGTCTGGGATGTGAGTGACCCCGCAGCGCCAAGCTTGCTCACCACCATTGGCAAAGGTCTCAAGGGCACGCACAAAAACTTTTGGGAATGCGACACCGGCATTGCTTACCTCGTCTCAGGCCATCCCCAATGGCGTACCAACCGCATGACGCAAATATATGATTTGTCCGATCCGGCAAAACCTGTCTTTATCCGTGACTTCGGTTTGGTGGGCCAACAACCCGGTGCGGGTGGACCTGTGCCAATCTCTTTGCACGGTCCCATTTCGACCGGCCCCAAGGGCAATAGAGTGTATTTTGGCTACGGAACCAACACCGAAGGCGTTTTGCAAATTGTCGATCGCGACAAATTGCTCAACGGCCCCAAGGAGCCTACACCTGAAAATTTACTGGCACCGCAAATTGCCCGCCTGGACATGCCGCCGATGCATGGTGCGCACACCACATTCCCCATGCTCGGAGTGAACGTGCCTGAATTTGAAAAAAATCTGCTCGGCAAGACCCGTGACTTCATCATCGTGACCGATGAAGCGATTCAAAAGGAATGTTTGGAAGGTCGCCAAATGGTCTGGGTCGTGGACATCACAACTGAAACCAAGCCCTTTGGCGTATCCAGCTGGACAGTGCCTGAAAAGAGCGGCAATTTTTGCTCTCGCGGTGGCCGCTTTGGCACCCACTCCTCCAACGAAAGCACCGCACCGGTTTACAACCAGAAAATCATGTTCTTTTCGCACTTCAATGCAGGCGTTCGAGCGTTGGATGTGCGTGACCCTTTCAGCCTGAAAGAAATCGCTTATTACATTCCTGCCATGAACGCCAATACTGTGGTGCTGGAAACACCGCTTAATATGGTCACCAAGTTGCCCTACACGGCAGCTGCAGAGCGTAAAGCGGTTCAGACTAACAACGTTGAAGTTGACGAACGTGGTTATATTTATATCGTGGACCGCGCCAATACCGGCATGCATATTCTGGAATTGACGGGTGCAGCCCGCAAGATCGCTGACTGGAAAGCTGCGGCCCACTGAACCCATGCGCCATATGGTTTTGATGGCGCTCACCTGCCTGCAGGTGAATGCCTTTGCGCAGGCCGTTGCCCATGAACACCGCCTGGAATTGGTTCAAGGTAAAGTGGTTCGAGTCAACGATCTGGCCACTTCCGCGCCCTTGATTTTGCAAGTCCGTAAAGGTGACTCGCTGCAATGGACATGGCAAAGCGACACACCAGGGGAGTGGCATTTGCATGCCCTGCATCTGTCAGGCCAACTGCAAACTGGTCAATCTCAAAGCACACGCTTCAAAGCAACTGCGACCGGCCGATTTCGCGTGGAATGGCATGGCACAGATTCCGCTGCAGGGACCGCCAAAGGACACCATGCGCCACCCCTTTTGACATTGGAAGTCAGGCCTCAGTGAAAGATTTTGGCCTAACAGTCATCGGTTGGAGCCTGGTCTTTGCTGCCCAGGCGCATGGGTTTGGAGAACGATACGACTTGCCTCTCCCCTTGAATTGGTGGGTGGCGGGTGCTGTCTTGACGGTCTTGTTGACCTTCATCGGCACCTTATGTCTGCGTGTCCCACCCAGACTGCGACCCTCACACAAAGTACATCGCTTGAAGCCGACTGTTACTGCGATAGGGCCGGCATGGATGGGTCAGTTTTTTTTAGCACTGACCCTCATTTGCGCCCTGTGGGGAACATCCGATCCTTTGATGAACTTGGCACCCACCATGATCTGGATCGTCGTATGGCAAGGCGTATCTTTTGCAGTGGTGGTGTTCGGTAACTTCTGGCCGCGTATTGATCCGTTTCGGCATCTGCACCGCTGGTGCGTACCCACTCGTCAAGCCTCGGCATGGCCCCAAGCCTTGGGCATGTGGCCTGCCACCGTTCTTTTGCTTATATGGTCGGCGCTCGAAGTGGTTTACCCTTTGGCCACCACACCCTTGAAAGTCGGGTACGCCTTGATAGGCTGGACGGCGCTCAGTGTATGGGGCATGTGGATGTGGGGTCCTGCGGCATGGCATGCGCATGTGGATTTTGTATCGCTGTATTTTGAATGGATGGGCCGTATCGCACCTCAAGCCCCTTCGACTTCATTGGAACCCCCACATCACAAGCGCGGTCAGGTAGGTTTTGTGATCGCTATGCTTTCGACCGTTTTGTTTGATGGACTGCATGGCGGCTCGGTTTGGCTGTTGTTTGACAAATTCATGCACCGATGGATTTCTCCACAACTCGACCCCAATGGCTACCTGGTCGGCTGCTTGGGCCTGACAGCGGTCTGGCTTTTCATGCTTTGGGGATACATAGGGATAGGCCGAATCACCGCTTGGACCTCGGGCACTGGCCGTGACTGGGCAGGACCGCTGGTCATATCGCTGATCCCCATTGCCATTGCCTATAACGTGGCGCACAACTTTTCGAGCATGGTCATCCAAGGTCAAAGCTTTGTGCAATTGCTCTCTGACCCCCTAGGGCGTCAATGGAATTTACTGGGCACCGCCACTTGGTATCCCGACATTGGCTTGCTCGATGCCCAAGTGACCTGGTACATCGCCTTGATGTCCATTGTGGGAGGCCATATGGTCTCCGTTGTGATGGCTCACCGTTTAGCAACAAGCTTGTCACCTCAACGTTTGTTTCAAGCCACCCTGCCCTTGACTTGCTGGATGCTGGCCTTAACGGCGCTGAGTTTGTACATCCTGGCCGACCCGATGGTCAATGCCCTTTAAAGTTGATATTGCGCAGCCAGCTTTAAAAATCCGCTCACATCCGGATCCAAGCCGGTTTCTTCGCGCAGTAAACAGCCCACCCGCTCGGCCAATTGCGCAGCCAATGCGGCATCCAAAAACAACAATCTTGAACGACGTGCCAGCACATCTTCGACATGCACTGCATATTCATAACGTGCCGCAAAACGAACCATCGCCTCAGACAAGCCGTCAGTCAAGAACACGTCGTGTCCCGGCAATTGCTGCACCCATGCTTGCTCCGAACCATATGAATGCAAGCCCTGTGGCGCACTTAAAGGCTGGGGCGCAATGGACGTCGGCTCAGCACCCACCAGGGGTAAATGAGCCGTAAGTCCTTGGCTCTGCGGCAGCAAACCACTGTCCATACATTTTTGTAAAACGTCTTCTGCCATGGCGCGGTAGGTGGTCCATTTGCCGCCCGTCACGGTGACCAGCCCCGATCGGCTGACCAACACGGTGTGCTCACGGCTCAAGCCTTTCGTGTTTTCACCTTCGTCAGCCGGCGGCTTGACCAAGGGTCGTAACCCTACCCAGATGCTTTTGACATCACTGCGTTGAGGGGGCTTGCGCAAATAACGCGCCGCTTCACGCAAGATGAAATCGACTTCTTCTTCAAAAGCCAAGGGCTCCGTCGCCAAATCATCGCGCGGTGTATCAGTCGTGCCCAAAATCACTTTGCCTAACCAGGGCACCGCAAACAGCACCCTGCCATCGCCCGTTTTGGGAATCATCAAGGCCTTGGCACCTGGCAAAAAATGAGCCTCCACCACAATGTGCACGCCTTGGCTGGGTGCCACGATATGCTGATGCTGACCGTCCTGCGCCCGCAGTGCATCGACCCAGACACCGGTGGCATTGACGATGCATCGCGCACGAATCTCATGCGTCAGTCCACTCAAAGCATCTTCGCACGCCACGCCAGAGACCTTGCCATGGGTGAACAGCAATCGGGACGCCTTCATGTAATTGACCAAAAGTGCCCCATGCAGGGCAGCCGTTCGCGCCAAGGCCACCGCCAACTGCGCATCATTGAACTGACCGTCCCAATACTGAACGCCGCCACGCAGACCGTTTGGCTGGACCGAAGGCAAGGCGCTTTGTGTTTCGCTGCGCGACAAAAAAGTCGTGGAGCCAAGGCCTGACACACCGGCCAGAGCATCGTACATTTTCAGACCGATGCCATAAAAAGCCGTCTCCCACCATGTGTAAGCGGGCACGACAAAAGCCAAGGGCTGGGCAATGTGCGGCGCGTTGCGTAGCAAGGTGCTGCGCTCATGCAAGGCCTCACGCACCAAACCAATATTGCCTTGCGCCAAATAGCGCACGCCACCGTGGACCAATTTGGTCGACCGGGAAGAAGTGCCTTTGGCAAAATCATCCGCCTCCACCAGCACCACCCGCAAGCCGCGCGCAGCCGCATCCAATGCCACACCCAATCCCGTCGCGCCACCACCGACCACGACCAAGTCGTAAATTTCCGCTTTTCTTTGCGACTCATGCAGTGCAAGCGCCAGCTGGTGGCGAGTAGTCAAAAGCGGGGCAAGCAAGGTCATGAAGGGCCAGACGAAACGGAGCTGCTATTTTGCTTGAAAAAAAGCATCGCCCTTTCAGTCCATTTGACGGCAAAATCTTATCCATAGACCACACGAGTTTGAATGATGACTTATATCCTGGCCTTGGACCAAGGCACCTCGAGCACACGCACGATTGTTTTCTCTGAACAAGGCCTGATGGTGGCCCAAGCGCAGGAGGAATTACCTCAGATCTACCCTCAACCGGGTTGGGTAGAACACGACCCCATGGCGATTTGGCGTGCCCAACTCAGCACCCTGAAGCAGGCGCTGGCGTCTGCGGGCATTCAGGCCCGAGACGTTGCAGCCTTGGGCATCACCAATCAACGAGAAACCACCGTGGTCTGGAACCGTCAGACCGGTCTGCCGATCCACAATGCGATCGTCTGGCAAGACCGACGCACAGAACCGGTTTGTGCCCTGCTGCGCGAACAAGGACTGGCCGAGACCATCCAAGCCAAAACCGGCTTGCTGATTGATGCGTATTTTTCAGGCACCAAATTGCAATGGATTTTGGACCATGTGTATGGCGCCCGCGCTCAGGCCGAGCGAGGAGATCTGCTGTTTGGCACCATCGACAGTTGGTTGATGTGGCAACTCAGTGGAGGGGCTGTGCATGCCACCGATGTGAGCAATGCCTCGCGGACCATGCTGTTCAACATCCACACCAACCAGTGGGATGGCGAGTTGCTCCAGGCACTGCGAATTCCTGCCAAGATGATGCCAAAGGTCCTGCCCTCAAGCAGCCCATTCGGACACGTCAAGGCTGACTTGCTAGGACATGCCATCCCCATCGGCGGTGTGGCTGGCGACCAGCAAAGCGCCTTGTTCGGTCAAGCTTGCTTCAGCGCAGGCATGGTCAAAAACACCTACGGCACCGGCTGCTTCATGCTGATGCATACGGGTGATCAAGCCATGCACTCGCAAAATGGCCTCATCTCCACCAGCGCAGCGCAAATCAACTCGCAGGCCCAATTCGCATTGGAAGGCAGCGTATTTGTGGGCGGCGCAGTCGTCCAGTGGTTGCGCGATGGCTTGCACGCCATCCAGAGTAGCAGCGAGGTGCAAGCCTTAGCCGAAAGCGTGCCCGACTCGGGTGGCGTGATGGTGGTGCCCGCGTTCACAGGCCTGGGGGCTCCATACTGGAAGCCCGATGCGCGCGGCTCCATCACCGGCTTGACCCGCGGCAGCACGGTGGCCCACATTGCGCGTGCGGCACTGGAAAGCATTGCCTTTCAAAGTGCCGCCTTGTTGCAAGCCATGAGCCGCGACCTGGCCACCCAAGGGCAGGCGCAGGTGAAAGAAATGCGCGTGGACGGCGGCGCTTGCGTTAACAATTTACTGATGCAGTTCCAGGCCGATTTACTGGGCATCGAGGTGGTGCGTCCCGAGGTGATCGAAACCACGGCCTTGGGTGCAGCGTACTTGGCGGGATTGTCCACAGGGGTTTACAGCAGCACCGAAACCTTGAGCCAGTTGTGGCGGGTGGAAAGACGCTTCGTACCGCAAAAACCACCCGACTATGCCCGTGAATTGATGGCGCTGTGGGAACACGCCGTCCAGAAAACAGTGCTTTGAATTTTGAACTTCCAAGTTACAGGCTCAACGCTGGGTTTTTGCCCAAGCCTCGTAGCGCGCCTTGTTGGCTTCATTGGGCGGATACATGCCAGGCAAGACTGCGCCTTGGTTGACTTCGTTCATGATCCAACCTTCCAGGCGCTCTTGCTCGATGGCGGCTTCGACCACAGCATCCAGCAAGTCCGCAGGGATGAGCACAGCACCATCGGTGTCAACCACAATGATGTCATTAGGAAACACGGCCACACCACCACAGGCAATCGGTTCCTGCCAGTTCACAAAAGTCAAACTGGCCACCGATGCCGGAGCGGCGGTGCCTTGGCACCACACGGGCAAGCCCGTCCCCAGCACACCTTCCATGTCGCGAATCACGCCATCGGTTACCAGCCCGGCGACTTGCCGCTTTTGCATCCGAGCGCACAATATGTCGCCAAAGATACCGGCATCGGTCACGCCCATGGCATCGACCACGGCAATGCAACCCGCCGGCATGGCCTCGATCGCCGACCGGGTCGAAATGGGTGCGCCCCAAGAGGCGGGGGTGGCCAGATCTTCTCTTGCGGGTACAAATCGCAAAGTGAAAGCGCGCCCCACCACGCGCGCTTGGCCAGGCTTCAAAGGTTTTGTCCCCCGCATCCAAACATTTCGCAAGCCCTTCTTCAGCAAAACTGTGGTCAAAGTAGCCGTGGTGACAGCCGACAGTTTTTGAACAATGCTCGGGTCAAGTGGCAGGGATTCAATGGTCATGGACATTCCTTGAATTTCAAAGTGACAGTTTCAGATGGGCTTGGCCAGGTATACCGCTTCACGACCCACAATGGCTTCGCGTGCGGGCATCAGAATGGTGCAATCATCACATAAGGCCCGAATCTCCTGCCCGCCTTGGGTGGCAATCAATTCATCTTTCTGGAAAACTTCAAAGCCTTTCACCGGTTTGATAAAGCGAAAATCAGTGGACTGGATCACGCAGGTCTGCAGCAATTCAAAACGCTTCGGTGGTAAAACGGGTGCGGCAGAGGGCGCATCTATCAGCCCAAAGTGGGCCAGAAAACCCAGCGTTGAAGCCAGCGCCACGTCGCCAGTCGCTTTCTTGAAGTGCTGACCACACTCCACCACCATGGCTGCGCCGTGATGGTGCGGCGTGCCAAATGCGCCATACTGAATCAAGGGCGTGCCAGAGCCGAGGCCATTCGGCATGACCAAATGAATTTGCGGCGTGCCCACGCTCAAGGCCACTTGACCATTGCGTTCAAAAGCGGGGTAAACCCAAAAGGGTTCGACGTCCTGTGCCGTTGAATGGATGTCCAGCACATGGTCAGCGGCAGTCACCACGCCACGCATGGCCCGCGCACGGCGCAACTCGGGACTGTCATCAACCCCATCCAGCAACTCTGAAGACCAGATACGGTTCATGTTGTGGACAATTTGTCGGCTGTCAAACGGTTTGACGGGGTCAAAGCTTTCATAGGCTTCAATATTCGCAAAGCTCAAAGTCAAAGTGCCCCTCAAGGGTCGCACTTGCGTATCGAGCAAATGGGTGACAACCGTCATGCCACAAAACTCGTTGCCATGCGTCAAAGCATTGACCAACACATGAGGACCGGGATGACCTGATTCAAAGCGATGCACATAATCCACACCGGTATTGCCTTGACGGTAGGCACTCAGATCGCGAGGCATTACCTCAATGGTGTCGAAGGAGGTCATGAATCAATCCCAGTGGTTTGCGAGCGCCGCACATCGCGGAGCATAAACAGGTAAAGTCCCTCGACTTTTTCTCGAGCCCAAGGGGTCTTGCGTAAAAATTTCAGACTGGAGCCCATACTCGGATCATGCGTGAAGCACCGCACGGGTATGCGAACCCCCAGCCCCTCCCAGCCGTAGCAGTCCACCAAAGCAGTGATGATGCCCTCTAACTTGACACCATGAAGAGGGTTTCGCGGTTGTGCGATCTGATGTGTCGAACTTGGATCGGAGTCTGTCATTGTTAATTGAAACTTTTTCGAAATAATTATTTCAAAACTTTCAATGGCAACTCACCGCCACCGGGAATCGGCGTCCGGTCCACATTCAACACCATCGACACCAGCACGTAATAGCCATTGACTGCAATCAAGTCCATCACGCCTTGCTCACCAAATTTATCCACGACGGCTTTGTAGCTGGCATCGCTCACCCGTTTCTGGGTGTGCAACTCCTGGCAAAAGTTGTAGACAATTTCTTCGTCCTCTTTCATCCCTGTGGGCCGCTTGCCTTCGGCCACTGCGGCGGCCACATCGGGGCTCAAACCCGCTTGCAATGCCAAACGATGGTGTGCAAACCATTCGTATTGAGAGGTCCATTGCCTGGCTGTGATCAAAATAGCAAACTCATTTAAGCGCGCGCCCATGGTGCTTTTGAATCGGATATAGGTGCCCACTTTTTGCAAGTGATCACCCAGTTCCGGACTTCGCAAAAATACATTGAAGGGACTGCCTAACGATGCGCTATTGGCCGCAGAACCAGGGACCGAGGCACGTGGACCTGAACGAATATTGTTGGCCAGTTCCTTTTGAGCCGCGGTCATTTCACTTTCCGACAAAAGCGGAAAACGGCGACCATCAGCAGGCGCTTGCGCCAGGGCTGTTGAAATCGAAACTGACAGGGCGAATGCGCCAAAAAGTCCATTTTTTGCGATTGTATTGAACATAAGATTCTCTTTGAAAGTAACAAAAAACTTCAATTATTGAGCAAAGGGATTGATTTGTAATCAGGCCCCTTCGGAATGGATTTCAAATAAGCGTGAATACTCGCCAATTCTTCATTAGGTAAGACTTTTTCAGTGTACGGCGGCATCGGGCCGTTGGAATAACGGACAAACACCGAATAAAACTCGATGGGTTTAGGGTCAGGGGCCAGTTTCACACCCGCCACACCACCCTGCCCTAAAAAGCCATGGCACTGCCAGCAGCCGTTTTTAACATAGGCAGCCTTGCCTTTTTCGGCCGCTGCAACATCGGTTTGCGCATTCACTTGCGTACCTATCAAACCGGCCATGATCCACATGGGTGTCAAGAAGTTATGTAATTTCATGTTCACTTCTCCTGGTTTAACGGGGTTGAGTCCAGACATTGAGCAAAGCCGGGTGTCCTGATTTGACAACTTCTACGGCTTCTTTCAAAGCAACGCGCAGCTCACCAGGATCCTTGATCGGCCCTTTGGCCCACCAGCCCATCGACTCGGCGAGCTTGTGGTATTCGATGTCCGGTTTTTCAATGCTCGTGCCCACAGGCCCCATATCGCCGCCTAAATTAACCTTGCGATTTCGGAAATTGGCCAAACGCTGGATGTGCATGACTTCCTGGTGATAGCCACGGTTGTTGTGCATCACAGAGAGCAAAGGTATTTTGTGTTTGGCGGCTGTCCACAAAACACCCGGCGCAAACATCAAATCGCCATCCGACTGAATGCTGACCGAAAAACGTCCCAAATCGCGATTGGCCAGTGCGGCCCCCACTGAAGCCGGCGCACCATAACCCACGCCATAACCACCGGAGCGGCCAAGCCAATGGTGGTGTTTTTCCATCGGCCACAACCGGTTAGGCCAGTTGCTTACATTGCCCTCAGAGGCAACCAAAGACCAGTCCAGGTGTTTGACCGCATCGAAAGTTTCCATGACCAAACGGGCTGTACTGATGGGACTGGCATCCCATCCCAATGCAGCTGCAGTGCGCGTTCGGACCTGATCTTCGGCATAGGCTTTTTGAGCGGCTTCGGCTCGTTTGGCTATTGTTGCTTTGCGGTCGTTCGGAATGGCCGCCCTCACCGCTTCAATCAATGCAGGCAAGGTCGCTTGCGCATCGGCGGCCATTTGCACATCAATAACCTGGAAGCGCTGAAAGTCCTGGTAGTTTGCTTTGGTATTGAGCTCGACCGAATTGATGCTGATCAGCTTGGTCTGTGGTTTGATTCGGGCACTGTTGGTACCGTGCCCTTCATTGTCGCCATTGTCGGTGTAACTGTTGACTGTCGCCCAGAAGTCAGACAACTCAAGTCCAATGATCACATCTGCATTGGCAACAGCACCCGCAGGACTGCTCAAGTAGTGCGTGCGCGGAAAGTTCATCCGGCTGCCCTGGTCAATGACTTTGGCTTGCAACAACTCGGCCAATTCAACCAACAAAGGGATGCCCGCAGGGGTTCGGGCCGCTCGGTCCACAACGATCACGGGGTTGTCCGCATTGGCCAACAATTTGGCAGCCTCTTTGACTGCGCCTGTATCACCTTGCGGTGGTGAAGTCGGCACATACCGCGGGATGTAAGGCATCTGCCCTGCATGCGGGTGCACAGGCGCCATTTGCAAGGCAGCATCCAACGAAATAGCCACAGGCCCGTAGGGCGGTGTCATCGCAATTTTGTAAGCCCGAATGAAAGACTGCGAAAAGTGCTGTAACGAAACCGGCGCATCGTCCCACTTGGTGTAATCACGCACCATGGCATTGATGTCTTGCGCAGCATGAAAGGTGGGCACACCTGGTGGTCGATAGGCTGCGTCCATGTCATTGCCGCCCACAACAATCACCGGCACGCGGTCGCACCAAGCGTTGTACATGGCCATGGAGGCATGTTGCAAACCCACTGTGCCATGGCACAAAGTGAGCAAGGGTTTGCCGGCAATTTTGAAGTAACCATGGGCCATGGCCACCGCTGATTCTTCGTGCATGCAAGTCAAAAACTCGGGCTTCGTGTTACCGCCGTAGTCGATCAAGGACTCATGCAAAGCACGAAAGCTAGAAGCACAATTGGAGGGCAAGTACTTGATGTCGAGCGACTTGATCACATCGACCATGAAGTCAGAGCCTGGCGTGCCCTTGATGCGCCCCAGATCAGGAGGAACACCGGTTTCTGCATTGGCACCATGTGCAGAAGGCGGCAAAACCGCAGCTTGGGTCTGCTTGGGTTCAGCCGCATGCGCCGCGGGGGCCAGCACCGCGCTGGCAGTAGCCGCGCTGGACGCGATCACGCCACCTAGGAATTGGCGTCTTCCGACTGCTGTTTTTGTTTCTTTGTCATCTGCCATTTTTTGTTCCTTTTTATTTCTGTTCACCTATCCTATGCAGCTTCGTCCGAAAGGGCATTGGAAGAATCGTCACTTTAAGGGTATGAAGACCTCAGCCATCCGCTTGTCTGGCATGCCCATTTCAAGAGCCAACTCACCAATCTGTCGCACCATCTCGGGGCTCACGCCGGCGGGGTGGTGATACACCTCCATCCAGGTTTCGATGTGTTCTGCGGTGGCTTCGGGGCGTTGAAGCAGCTCGCAGGTCAGTCCTGGCCAGTTTTGCACCACCCGTGCCTGAAAAGTCTGCGCCACGGGGCGCAAGGCTTCGTGTTGATCGACAGGCAATTTGAAATAAACAAAAAGTGTTGACATGCTCAAACCTGTCCGGATTTTTGACTCTCTTGCCCCATGCCGACCCAACGAGTCACCAGTGAGGTTTCGATGTCGAACAAATCCAAACATCGGCCAACGGTGTGGTTGATCATGTCGTCCAGGTTTTGAGGACGGGCATACAAGGCGGGCAGCGGGGGCATCAAAATGGCCCCGTTTTCTGACGCTTGCAACATGGCGCGCAAATGGCCTGTATGCAAAGGAGTTTCGCGCACCATTAGAACCAGTCGACGGCGCTCCTTGAGCACCACGTCGGCTGCTCGGGTCAACAAACTACTGGTCATGCCATAGGCAATTTCAGACAAGGAGCGAATGGAACATGGCGCGACCACCATGCCCATGGTTTTGAAAGATCCAGACGAGATGGTGGCACCGATATTTTTGGCGTTATGCACCTCAGTGGCCAAGGCCTCTACCTCTTTGAAGCTCATGTCGGTTTCGGTGGCCAAGGTCATTTTGGCCGAATCGCTCATGACCAGATGGGTCTCGATGCCAGATGCTTGCAGCACCTGCAAAAGACGAATGCCGTAAATGATGCCAGAGGCACCGCTGATACCAACGATCAAACGGCGCGGCGTGGAAAGTGATTTTGCAGTCATGTCGTACCTCAAACAGCGTCTGGTCGAAACTTGGACTCGGCCTTCACATCATTGCGCTGCTGAGCCAGGCTGATTTCTCCGTTCTCCAGGTAACGACCCGTGGCAGCGCGCAATGCGGATGCATCCCATTGCGGAAGCCAATCCCCAAGTGAGTAACCGAACCAAGGCGCCTGGGGCCGTAATTTAGGCAAGCCCAATTGCTCCCAGATGGCTTTTGAACGCTCCATATAGTCCTTCGTTGGCAAGGCCAGTGGGGGCATGTCTCCCTTCATGGTGGCGTCCATCAAAAGGGTTGAATCTTCTTCTCCATCATTTTCTCGCTTCGGCCCGTGACCTTGACCACGGTGATCCAAGGTGCGCACATCCGCTACCGGATTCATGCGGTAAGCCATGGCCCAAAGCAATGCATCGGCATTGTCGGGATCAATGTCCTCGTTCACGGCAATGCAAATTTTTCCACAATCGCCTTTGAAGAAAGCAGAGCCGTACAAAGCACGCCAGATTTCAGTCTTGGGCGTGTTCTTTTCAAAAGTAATGATGGTCACACGCAGCAACCCTGTGAGCGGCTCGTGCAGAGAAACTTTCTTGACGCCTTTGATACCCAATGCATTGCGCAGATGGGCCAAGAACAAAGGCTCGTAGGCCACGCGCTTGATGACACTCGATTCACTGGGCGCCACTTGGCTGATGTAAGAAGGAATCACAGGCTTGAAACGGTGGGTGATCGCCGTGATTTTCATGGGCAGATTGAATTCTTCAAGAGCCACATGGCCATGTGACTCGCCAAAGGGGGCTTCGGGCTCGAGGAACTCCAGATCGATCTGACCTTCGATCACGATCTCGGACTGTGCCGGCACGCGCAGATTCACAGTGCGTGCTTGGACCACTTCAATGGGCACACCGGCCAATCCACCAGCGACATCAAATTCGTCCATGCCAATCGGCAGTTTTTGTGGACCCATGAAAGCCACATATGGCGGGCAACCCAACACAATCGCACAGGGCATGGTCTTATGGCCCGCCTTTTTCCAAGCTTGGTAGTGTAAATAACCACCTGCTCCACCTACGCGCGTGGCCATGCGAACCACGAGCCGGTCTGAAGCTTTCAAGGCACAGCGGTAGGTGCCCATGTTTTGCACACCCGTTTCAGGATCCACTGTGATCACATTGGTCGCCGTCAAAGTGGGGGCGCTGTCGAAACCAGGGGTTGAAATCGGGATTGGCAACATGTCCAAACCACGGCCCTCCCCTAGCAAGTCTGCACCTTCATAAACGACCTCTTGGCACTCCGCGTCGCTGACCAACTTGGGGGGGATTGGATTTGCCAGCGCGTGATCCCATCGGGCCTGAATTTCCTCCACAGACGAGCCCATGCCCACACTGTAAATTTCTCTATTGGCCGCCAAGGCCCCAACCACAACCGGTATGTCGTACTTGCGGCCCTGTGCGTTGACAATGTTGGTAAACAAGAACGCTTTGCGCTCGGCTTCATCCATGCCGCCCACAAACTGCCATCGCACCAAGGGGTGCAATTCAGAGTCTTTGTCTATGGGATGGTCAATTTCTTGGAGCAACCCTCGACTTTTCAACGTATCCAGGTGATCGTGTAAGTCGGGATAACCCGTTTTTGCTGTGCTCATGAGGGAAGGTTCTAATCATTCAATCGGCCATGATGCGCTCGGATCGGATTTTCCGCATCAGGACTCACCACAGTACGGGAGAAAATCTCACAAATTCAAAGGATCGTATTCATGCCAACGCTTACTTGCTCCACCCCATGGACGAAGCCAAAAGATCAATCGATTGCTCTGTATCACGGCCTTCTTTGAGCAACCATTCATAAAAAGTATCGACCACCGGATCGGGGGTTGGATTGAGCAAGGCATTGGCGAAATATTGACGCTTTCGTGCCGCAGTCATGCCAAAGGGAGCGCATAAACGGCCGGCAATGATGTCGTCTGCAACCAAAAACAGGGGTACCAGCACCAGGCCAAGGCCTTCTGCCGCAGCCTGTAAAGCAAAATACATTTGCTCGAACTGAAGGTGTTGCGTTTGAATCGGCTCCGTCAAACCAGCCAAAGGCAACCATTCTGTCCAAGCCATGGGCTCCGTATCGTAGGCAATCAAGGTGTGGCCTGCCAAATCCATGGGGGTTTTCAATCGATCCCCCTCCATCAAATCAGGATGACAAATGGGGACAATGATTTCCGTCATAAAAGGCACAGAAGACATGCCTGGCAGCGGTTGGTGTCCCGCTCGAATGGCCACGTCATAGCCGCGCTCTTCAAAATTGACAGGGGCGGTGGAAGTCGTCAACTTCACTTCTACACCGGCACGCTTTCGTTGAAATGCAGAAATTCTTGGAATCAGCCAACGCATCGTGAATGTGGGCGGTGCACTGATGCGCAAGCCGGTAGGCTCTGTTTGCTCAAGCAATTGCATTGCCGTTACTGCAATTCTGTCTAATGCAGGCGTCACTGCGGCGAGAAAAGTTCGACCCGCATCGGTCAGTGTCAATTGCGATTGTGTTCGATTGAACAAGGGCGTTGCCAACCAAGCCTCAAGCGATGCCACCTGTTTACTCACAGCACCATGGGTCACGAACAACTCTTTCGCAGCTTTGGTAAAGCTGATGTGGCGCGCAGCCGCTTCAAAGGCACGAACGGCGTTAAGGGGGGGGAGTTTTCTCATGACATTGGGTACCATTAACTGTTGACAGTATGCAATTATGTGAGATTTCCTCCTTCTGCGTGAATAAACTTGGTTTGCGAAGGGTCACTCGAGACGGGACACTTCAGCCTCATTCAGAGAGGAGCCTTGCATGAGAAACCGTCCACCCCTAAGGAAATTCGAACCATGAAGGCGGCTTCCTTTGATTACATTCGCCCGTCCCACTTGGAACACGCCTTGGAACTCTTGGCTGAACATGGTGATGAAGCGAAGTTGATCGCGGGAGGTCAAAGCCTGGTGCCCATGATGGCCATGCGACTGGCCAGGCCTACGGTCTTGGTGGATATCTTCCGGTTGAGTGAGTTGAAAAAAGTGTCTTTCTCTGCTGAAAGCATCACTTTAGGGGCGGGCTTGCGCCAGTCCGAAATCGAGCACAACCTCAATGTGTGTTCACAACTGCCTTTGATCGGACAAGCCCTGCGGTGGGTGGGCCACCCGCAAACCCGCAATCGCGGCACCCTGGGCGGTAGTTTGGCTTTCGCGGATCCGTCGGCCGAGTTGCCATTGAGCGCCTTGGTTTTAAATGCCTCCCTGCAACTTCAAAGTCCTGAATCCACTCGGCAAGTGACAGCTCAGGATTTTTTTCTAGGCCCCATGTTCACAGCGATGAACGAAACAGAATGTCTGACCGCCATTGATTGGCCCGTTTGGCAAGGTCGCCACATCGCGAGTGCCTTTGATGAAACGGCGATTCGACAAGGTGACTTTGCGATGGCCTCGGCTGCTTGCCAACTGCAACTCAATGAAGAGGGGCAAGTGCTCCGATTGAGTTTGGGTGCCGGCGGCGTTGGAGGAACACCGCTGGTATTTCCTCACCTGACCGCGCAGTTGCAGGGTCAAAAGCTCACGCTGGACAATGCCAAGGAATTAGCCCATAAAGCCGCAAATGAATGTGAGCCAGGCAGCGACATGCATGCCGGTGCGGCATACCGCACTCATTTGGTGGCCGTTTTAATGACGCGCGTTCTGGTGCAAGCCGCACAACAAGCTTCAGAACAAACCGCCAGCAAAAACCCCATGCCTCAGTGAAAGACAGACATGTCAACAAATAACATGGCCACAAACCTTTCCATCCAGATCCGTGTCAACGGCGTGTTGCAAACGCGTCAGGTTGAGCCTCGGACCACATTGGTAGATTTTTTACGCGACGAGCTGGGCCTGACCGGTACCCATGTCGGATGTGAACATGGTGTGTGCGGTGCTTGCTCCGTCCTGCTCAACAATGAGCCGGTCCGCTCTTGCTGCATGTTTGCAGTTCAAGCAGATGAGATGAACGTCATCACAGTGGAAGGTTTGGCGCCAGGGCGGGGGCAACTGTCCAAAATTCAGGATGCGTTTTGCGAAAAACATGCTTTGCAATGCGGTTATTGCACGCCCGGCATGCTGATCGCATGCCAGGCGTTGATCGACCAGAACCCGCACCCGACAGAAGACCAAGTGCGAGAAGCCATCAGCGGTAACCTGTGCCGATGCACCGGCTACCAACAAATTGTCGATGCTGTGATGTATGCCACACGTCCCGAAGAACAAGGACTCGCCCATGGCTGATCAACCCGGCAACTTCCGATTCATTGGCAAGCACCGCCGCGCGGTCGAGCACAAACGCTTTGTGCTGGGTCAGGGCCGCTTTGCGGCAGACATCCAGAAAGTCGGCATGCTGCATGTGGCCCTGGTGGCCAGCCCGTATGCCAGCGCCAAGATTCTCTCGATCGATGCAAGCACTGCCCTGGCCATGCCCGGCGTGCACGCCGTTCTGACTGGCGAAGAGTTGCGCCAAAACACCGAACCCATGTTGCCCGGCGTCGATGCGCCGCAGGTGACCCGTTACCCCATGGCCTCGGACATGGCCCGCTATGCGGGCGAGTGGGTGGCCGCCGTGGTGGCAGAGACCCGCGCTCTGGCCGAAGACGCAGCCGAGTGGGTGGTGGTGAATTACGAAACCCAACCCCACATCGTTGACCCTGAAGCGGCCACCCAACTTGGGGCGCACTTGGTGCACCCCGCGCATGGCTCGAACGTGATTTTTCAACGCAAGTTTGTGTGGGGTCCGGTCGAGCAAGACTTTGCAGACTGCGAACACACGCTCAGTTACCGGGTACGCTGGTCGCGTAACGCCACCGTCCCCATCGAAACCTTTGCAGTGGCTTGCGAATGGAGTGATGCCACCGGCGTGTTGGACGTTTGGGCGTCTATTCAAATGCCTAAGTTTCCCGACCAAATGGCCAAAGCACTGCGCCTGCCAGGCAATGCGGTGCGGGTGCATTTCGATGTCGATGTGGGCGGCAGTTATGGCGTCAAGCGCGGGCTGAAGCACAGTATTTTGGTGGGCTATCTCGCCCGTAAACTGGGCCGCCCTGTGCGCCTAGTGGAAGACCGAATTGAGAACATGCGCGGCGGTGATATGCAAGGCCCGGACCGCATTTTCGATGTGACACTGGGCTTTCAAAAGGATGGGGTCTTGCGCAGCATGCGGATGCGGGCGCTTGACGACATCGGCGCGTACTCAGGCCGATCACCCTTGCAGTTGGGCAAACCCGTCGGAGCCATCGTAGGGCCCTACCGTATTCAAAGCGTCGAATACGAAGCCATTGCGGTCATGACCAACAAGACACCGCAAGAAGCGGTGCGCGGCTTTGGCCAGGCCCCCACGAATTACGCGATTGAAACAGGCTTGGACAAAGTCGCCCGTTTTCTGAACATGGACCGCATTGAATTGCGCCGTCGGAATTTGATCGGTAAAGACGAATTTCCTTATCTGATTCCCAGCGGCACCCATTACGACTCAGGCGACTACGACTCGGTGTTGACCAAGGCGCTGGGCGCTGCGCCCTATGAAGATATCTTGGCACAGCGGGACGCCTTGCGGGCAAAGGGCTGGCTGGCTGGCATTGGCATCTCGACCTGTCTGGAACCTTCGGGTGGTAACTCATCGTTTGAACCTTTGTTCAACCCCAAAAACAAAACCACCACCTGGATGGATTCATGTCTGGTGCGCATTGACCTGTCGGGCGCGGTCACAGCCCTGATGGGCACTTCCTCTTCTGGTCAAGCGCATGAAACCATGGTCTCTACCGTGGTGGCTGAAATTTTGCACCGCGACCCGGAGAGCATTCGTGTGTTGCACGCCGACTCACTCAATGCCCTGCCTTCCAACAGTCCGGTGGGCAGTCGCATGGCCATCATGCTCGGCGGTGCGGCGGCTGGAGCCGCTAAAAAAATACGCGCCAAACTGCTGCGCATTGCCGCGCACAACCTGCAGCTGCCCGAAGCCGACTTGGTCTACGAAGGCGGCCAGGTCAGCGCCCGCCACGATGCCAAGCGATGCCTGAGTTGGGACAGCTTGATCGAAATTGCCCACCGTAACTACCACCTTTTGCCCGAAGGCATCGAGCCCGGTTTGCAAGAAAAGTTTGTCTGGGAAGTCCCCACCGGCGGCATGCTACCCACTGAAGATGGCCGGATTCAGATGTACCCTTGTCATTCGTTCGAGTCGCACATCATTTTGGCCAGCATCGACCCGGACACCTGCAAGGTGAGCATCCAACGCTACGTCTGCGGGCACGACTGCGGCGTGATGATCAGCCCCGACGTGGTGCACGGCATGACTTATGGCGGCATTGCCCACGGGCTGGGCGCTTCACTGATGGAAAAGTTTGCCTTCTCCGATGAAGGCCAGTTGATGTCCGGCACCTTCATGGACTACCTCTTGCCCAGCTCGGCCGAGGTGCCCGCCATCACTATCGTGGACCACTGCACACCGTCACCACTCACTGAATTTGGCCAAAAAGGCTCCGGCGAAGCCGGTTACCTTGGCAGCCCTGCGGCCATTGCCAGCGCAGTCAACGACGCCCTGGCTGCTGTGGGTGCATCGATCGACATCCTGCCCATGACGCCGCAAGCCATCTGGTCCGCCCTGCAAAACAAAAGGATTTGAATGATGCATGTTGAACACCTTCGCGTTCAAGGCCCCGGTGGCCTGATCGCCGTACAAGCTCAAGGCCCTATGGAAGGCCCCGTTGTGCTGATGGCGCATTCGATTTTGGCATCCAGCATGATGTGGTCAGCGCAAGCCACTTTGCTGGCCAATCAAGGCTATCGCGTGATTCGGGCAGACACCCGTGGCCACGGCGAGTCTGAAGCCAGTGCGGCACCTTACAGCATGCAAGACCTTGGAAACGACAGCATCGCCTTGCTGGACGGCTTAAAGATCAACCGTGCCCATTACATCGGCTTGTCATTGGGCGGCATGAGCGGCTTTGGCCTGGGCATTCAACATCCGCATCGTTTCCTCAGCCTGGTACTGTGCGATACCCGTGCGGACATGACACCCGCTTTTGCCGCGCCCTGGGATGAACGTATTGAATTGGCCCAAACGCAGGGTTGCCAGGCCTTGGCGCAAAGCACGGCCGAGCGCTGGTTTGGCGCAGCTTTTCTAGAATCGCATCCGGCCATTGCATCGCAATTTATCAACACAATTGGCCATACCAGCGTGGCAGGCTTTGTCGGTTGCGCCCGGGCCATCCAGGGCCTGGACTATTTGACACAAGCCCCACAAATCCGTGTGCCTACCACTTTGATAGTAGGCGCCAACGATGGTCCCTTACCTGCCACCATGCAAGACCTGCAAACCCGCATCACGGGCGCGGTGCTCGAAGTGATCCCCGGCGCCGGCCACCTGCCCAATATCGACCAGCCCGAGGCGTTCAACTCAGCGCTGCTGCGCCATTTTTCCAAATCATTTTGAAGGACTTTCCATGACCTCCCACCCCCACATACTGATGCAACAAGATGGCCGCGTATTGCGTATCCAGTTCAACCGTCCTGACGACAACGGTGTGTCGGATTCGATGGCCGGCGTGTTATCTGAAACCGTACTCAAAGCGCACGAGACATCAGACTGCGTCATCTTGTCCAGCATCGGCCCCGACTTTTGCACAGGCCGCATTCGCGATGCCGGCACCCCCGCCTCGCCCGAAGCCTATACGCGCCGCCCGGAATACGACAATATCTTTAACAGCTATA
>CANBWK010000014.1 GCA_947373105.1 Comamonadaceae bacterium
TTGGCATGCTGAGAAAAACTTAACTGCTCAAACCAATCATCACTCTGCCTGGCTTGCGTTTGTAAAGCTTCAGTACGAACACTGAAACTTTTGTCGAGCGACCAATCATCTTGATAGGATTTTTTAAGATCTGCATAACTTTCAAAACCTAGCGCTTTTGAAAGACGAGTTAAAGTGGTTGGCGCAAGATCAGCGCGTCGAGCGCACTCACGAAGAGATTGCATTGAGACAGCTTGTGGATTGGCTTGCATCCAATCCAAAGCTTTTCGTAACTCAGTACTCAGGTGATTTTGAATCAAATGTTTCATTCTGAATTTCATTATGACCCATTTGTAACTTTTAGTGATAGGTGATATCCCTCGATTCGCCATGAAAACATCCCCCTAAGGCTATACTTTTCAAAGTAAGGATCTAACTTGAGTCACTTGACGTTTAATCACATCGCAGTCGTTGGTGCTGGAGCCGTTGGCAGCTTTTATGGTGCCATGCTTGCCCGCGCTGGTAACAAGGTGACGCTGATTGGTCGGCCCGCACATGTTCAGGCAGTGACCCGCGACGGATTGAAATTGGATTTGGCAACATCTTCTGAGACAGAAATCGTCCGAACACAGGCAAGCAGTGACTTTTCATGTTTGCGAACCGTGGACTTGGTGTTGTTCTGTGTCAAGTCCACTGACAGCGCTTCGGTCGCACTACAAATTGTGCCATTCCTCACACCGCAAGCTTTGGTCATGAGTTTACAAAATGGTGTGGAGAATGCATCCCTGATTGCACGCCATTTACCGAATGCTGTGATCCCCGCTGTCGTGTATGTGGCCACAGAAATTCCTTCACCAGGATATGTAAAACACAACGGACGTGGTGAGCTGGTCATCGGGTCAATGCAGGACTCTCGCCTCAACGATCCGGAAAAAACATTAAAGGACATCGTCGCGCTTTTTGCTTCAGCACAGATACCTGTTCAGATTTCGCAAAACGTCATGGCGGAGTTATGGTCCAAGTTGTTGATCAATTGCGCTTTCAATGCTATTTCAGGCTTAGCCCAAATTCAATACGAAAAACTTGCCGCACTAGATTCAATACGCAGCACCCAAGTCGCTTTAGTGAGAGAGGTCATTGCAGTAGCCCATGCAGATGGGATTAATTTATCTGAGCCTGTCGCCCTGCAAGCTGTTGCACAAATATCCGTCACGATGGGAAGTCAAAAATCTTCCACTGCACAAGATATGGCCCGCTCTAAACCCAGTGAAATTGACCATCTCAATGGCTTTATAGCGAGGCGTGGACAAGAGCTTGGGGTGCCGACTCCAGTTAACCAAGCTTTATTCGCATTGGTCAAACTGATTGAATCCACTTATACCCCTCATGTCTAAAGAAGAAGTCCCCATCGAATTCGTTCGGGCTTTGAACGAACTGGGTCTTTCAAACTCCACGTCCTTACATGGCACGCCCCTTACAGGCGGCGTGTCCTCTGATATTTGGTGCATTGAAACAGAAAAAGGTTTTGTTTGCGCCAAACGTGCCTTGTCCAAATTACGTGTGAAGGCCGATTGGCATGCACCTGTTGAGCGCAACCTTTTTGAAGCCCGGTGGTTGCAAGTTGCCCATAAAGCCTCTGCGGGATGTGCGCCAGAATTATTAGGCCAGCATACAGAACTTGGCGTATTGGTCATGCAGTATCTTGACCCAGCTCACTATCGCCTTTGGAAGCAAGAGTTGCATGCTGGCACAGCCGATGAGGCTACCGCACATGCGATGGGGCAAGTTCTATCGCGCATTCACAGTTATGCAGCAAAAAATTTCCAGTTAGCCAAAGAGTTCCCAACTGAAAAAATATTTTTTGAAATCAGACTGGCACCCTACTTACTCGCCACCGCTGAGCGCCATCCGAACCTAGCAAATGCATTAGAAGCGCTTGTATTGCAAACTCAAAAAAATGCAAAAACTTTGGTGCATGGTGATGTCAGTCCTAAAAATATCTTATTAGGGTCACAGGGCCCCGTGTTGTTAGATGCAGAATGCGCCACTTGGAGTGACCCCGCTTTTGACTTGGCTTTTTGTCTGAACCACTTGCTGCTCAAGTGTCTGTGGACGCCTTCGTCCACATCAGGATTTTTGCATTGCTTTGAAGTTCTGAGCAACAGTTATTTGCAATCAGTGGATTGGGAACTGTCCAGTGCAATTGAAGCAAGAGCGGCTCGACTGTTACCTGGACTTATGCTGGCCAGAGTGGATGGCAAGTCACCTGTCGAATATGTCACTGAAGAGCATCAACGCGATCACATCAGACGCGTAGCCAGCGCATTACTCTTAAAGCCAGCAAGCTATTTGCGAGAAGTCGCCCATGCATGGGCCAAGGACCTCAAGACATGACATCGTTTGGAATCAAATCTATCTTCGCTAGGCGAGTCTGGGACAGTCGAGGGCGACCAACGGTTGAAGCTGAGCTCACACTCAATAATGGGTCTGTGGGCAGAGCCATTGCACCTGCTGGCGCCTCTAAAGGAACGCGTGAGGCACTTGAATTAAGGGACGGGGGTGAGCGGTTTGGCGGCCTGGATGTGATGCAGGCGGTCGGGCATATCAACAGTGACATTGCAAGTGCACTTGTGGGGACAAAGGCTGACAACCAGTCTGTTCTTGATCAGATGCTCATTGACCTTGATGGAACTGTCAACAAGTCAAGACTGGGCGCCAATGCAACTTTGGCTGTGTCGATGGCCGCAGCGCATGCCATGGCCGCCGCCTCGGACATGCCCTTATACCGATATCTGGGCAATGGCCAAATTGGACGGCTGCCCATGCCTCAAATCCAAATTTTTGGCGGTGGAGCCCATGCAGGCCGACGTGTCGATGTGCAGGACTTCATGGTGGTCTGCCCTGGTGCCACCAGTTTTGCGCAGGCTTTGGAGTGGACAGCAGAAGTCTACCGTCATGCAGGATTACTGATGGCGCAACGCGGTTCACTGTTTGGCGTTGCTGATGAAGGAGGCTGGTGGCCTGACTTTTCAAGTAACGAACAAGCGCTGGAGATGCTGGTACTTTCAATTGAGCGAGCTGGGTATATACCGGGAGAGCAAGTTGCGATCGCTTTGGATATCGCAGCATCCGAATTTGGGCAACAAGGTCAATACCGCCTAGGACTTGAATCCCGTGCATTGGACTCCGACGGCATGATCGAAATGCTGTTGGGATGGATTGATAAATACCCCATCGTCTCCATAGAAGACCCTTTGGCAGAAGACGATCCGGTGGGGTTCGCCCGCTTTACCCAAGCCATTGGCCATCGACTGCAAATTGTGGGGGATGATTTTTTGGTCTCCCATTCGAGCCTCATTCGAGAGGCCGCCGATTTAGGCGCTGCAAACACGGTCCTGCTTAAACCCAACCAACGGGGAACGCTCAGCGAAACCTTGCAAGCTTGGAAAGTAGCGCAAGAACTGGGCTATTCAGCCATCGTGTCCGCCCGCTCAGGCGAAACCGAAGACACCACCATTGTCGACCTGGCCATTGGCTGGAATGTAGGTCAACTCAAAGTCGGATCGTTCGCCAGAAGTGAACGCATGGTCAAGTGGAACCATGCGCTGCGCATTGAGGAACAACTGGGCGCGCAAGCCAGTTTTGCTGGCTCTAGCGTATTCCACAGAACTCACTGAACCTCAATGCCTGCCATCGGAACATAATTCCGCCATTTTTCTCGTTCCTGACGTTCGCCAGCAAGTAATTCGGCCAGACTCATCTTTTGTGGCGCGAAGGCAAAACCCTCCAACCGGGACTTAATAGGGTCAGTGGTCACCGCCTCATTGACCCAATCATTCAATCGCTGCTGTATCTCGATAGGTGTTGATGCAGGAACAGCTATACCTAAGAACCCACCTTGAATATTAAAGTTGGGGTATGACTCGTTGATCATGGGAATGCCAGGATATTTTTTGAGACGAGACGTGCTGTGAACAGCCAAGGCACGTAATACCTTAGAGGCCACAAAAGAGTCGCCTTGAACGGTATCGGTAAAAATCACCTGGATCTGACCACCGATCAACTCCGACATCGCTTGGTTGACTTGCTTATAAGGTATGGGCGTTAAGCTAATACCTGCCGTATGCGCAAACAGGGCGCTGGTGACTTGCGATGTGGCATTGAAATGACCGTAATTGATCTTGCCAGGCGCAGCCTTGGCAGCCGCTACGAAATCCTGCAAGGTCGCCCAGGGCGCATCGGGGCGAACCAACATGTAAGTTGAACCAGGACCAAATGATCCCACCAAGCGAAAATCTTTTTCAGGATCGTAAGGTAACTTTTTAAAAAGACTCGGATTGGCCAAGTGTGTTGAGGTCGTTGCCAAAAGCAGAACTGAGCCATCTGCAGGTGCTTTGCGAACCGATTCAACTCCAATGACCCCATTGGCACCAGCGCGGTTCTCCACAACCACAGCTTGACCGGTTTTACGTGTAATAAAGTCTGCAAGCATGCGTGCAGAAATATCCCCCGACCCCCCGGGACCAAAAGGAACAATGATCTGGATTGACTTAGGCTGCGCCCGCGCACTGGGCAAAACCGCCAAAGGTAAAGCACCCACCCATCCTGCAAATTGCCGTCTTTTCATTTTTTATCTCCATCAAGTTGTGTCGAAAAATCTTTGCAAATTTCTTGTGTGTGCTCGCCGACATGAGGCGCTCGGTGCTCGACCGGTGGACGCATTCCATCAAAAGAAACAGGCAGCCCAACGACCTTCAAATCCAAGTCTGGAATGCTCTGAAAAATGCCGATCTCGTGCGTTTGCGGTTGTGCCATGACTTGCTCGAAATCGTGAATCGGCGCACACGGAATGCCAAGACCTTCAAGCAATTCATTCCAATAATCACTCGTCTGCGTTCGAAAAATAGCTTCCATTTCCGGAATGATGGTCGCCTTGTTCTTGACGCGAAGTGCATTGCTTGCATACAGAGGATCGATTGCCCAATCCTCCCTTCCCAATGCTTTTACCAATTTAACAAAAAGCCGGTCATTTGCTGCCGCGACAACAACCTCTCCATCCGAGGTCGGGAGGGCTTGAAACACCACCACATTCGGATTGCCGCTTCGATGACGGGTTGGCTGCTTTTTCGTCACTTGATAACCCGCCATCATCACCTGCAACCAACCCAGCGCTGTTTCAAACAATGAAGTGTCCACCACACAGCCTTTGCCGGACTGTTGGCGTTGAAACAAGGCTGCAATGCAACCCAAAGCAGACCAAATGCCTGTGCCCAAATCCAGCACTTGCATGCCCACGCGTGAGGTGGGTCCATTCGCATCGCCATTGACACTGAATAATCCCGCAAAGGCTTGAATCATGGGCTCGTACCCGGGGTCTAGCTTTTTAGGGCCTTTGTGACCAAACGCGGTCAGTGAGCAATAGACCAATCGCGGATTCAAGGCGCATATTTCAGCAGACCCTAAGCCCAACTCATCGAGCAAGCCTGGGCGCATGTTCTGCACAAAGACGTCCGCCTCAGACAAATAGTTCTTCAGCCACACAATATGCTCGGGATTTTTGACATCCAGGGCGATGCTTTTTTTGCCATGGTTCATGGCCTGGAAAGTCGTTGCAGTCCCTTGCAAAAACGGCGGTCCCCAGCCCCGGGCATCGTCTCCGGTTTCGGGACGTTCGATTTTGACCACATGCGCCCCCAATGAGGACAGAATTTCGCTCGCATAGGGGCCTGCAATGTTCTGCCCCATCTCGACGACCCGTATTCCGCTTAACGGCAAATTGGCTGCTTGCATATTTATTGACCTGTGAAATTCGGTTTGCGTTTTTCAAGAAAATGCTTCACACCTTCTTTGAAGTCTTCGGTCCCTCGGCACAGCGCGATTTCTCTGTCCGCTGTGTGTGTTGCTTGTCCAAAGGTCTGGTAGCGTGCTTGCAGCAGTTGCTTTTTAATAATGCGCATAGAGCGGGGAGAGCATGATGACGCAAGATCTTTGGCATAGGACATGACCGCATCCAGAAACCCCTCCGAAGGACGGAGCAAGGCCATCCCCATCTGGCTGGCCTCTTGGGCTTCGATGGTGCGACCGCTCAAAAGCAGATCGGCCGTGTGCAAAGGTCCAATCAGGCGCGGAAGCAACCAAGCCAGTCCGTGTTCTGCGACCAAGCCTCTTCGGGTATAGGGTGTTGCCACTTTGGCGCCGCTGGCGATAAAGCGCACATCGCAATACAACGCGAGGCACAGCCCCACGCCCACCGCTGCACCGTTGACGGCTGCAATCAGCGGTTTGTCAAAACCAAACAGATAGCCATAGCGCTGCAGAACATCATCCTCGGAGTCCGTCATGAAGGCCTTGCGGTCGGAGGACCCGAGCACCGCCATGTCCATGCCGGCGCAAAACGCTTTGCCAGCACCGGTGATCAGCACGCAGCGGACGGCTCCATCTTGTTGCGCATTCTCTATGACCGATCGGAGTTCGATTTCCAAATTCGGCGTCCAGGCGTTGAGCCTGTCCGGACGGTTCAATGTGATCAGCCCCACGCCATCCTGGACGTTGTAAATGAGTTCTGAGTACTCCACTGCAAGCCTTGGTGAATGAGTTAATCCTGTTTTCAGTATGGATTTGCTCAGGCCAAAGCACAATACAATAATTTCACTATTCGAAATTAATTTAACCATGCAATCACCCTCCTCGCCCTCTAGTCGCCAGCAAACCCGGCAAACGGGCTTATTTGTGCGAACTACGCCCGGCAGTCAGTCTCTGGAGCGGGGCTTGAACATCATGAGAGCCTTCCGGCATGGCGTGGACTTATTGACCAATGCCGACATCGCCGAGCGCACGGGTCTCGTGCGTCCAACCGTCAGTCGGCTGTGCCGATCACTGGTGGAATCGGGTTTTTTGGAATATGACACGCAGCGCCGTGGCTACCGCTTGAGCATTGCCAGCCTGAGCCTGGCTTTGTCTTTTCGCTCCTCTGAACCCGAACTGGAGAGTGCCTTGAGTTTGATGGGCGATCTCGCCCAAGGACGGCAAGTCAATGTGGGTATTGCAACCGCAGATCTTGACGAGATGGTCTATTTGGAATCTGTACGTTTCAGTCGAAAAGGCATTTTCCGGCGAATGGTTGCCGGCAGCCGCATCCCGATTGCAGACACCTCATTGGGTTGCGCTTATTTGGCAGGTTTGGATTTAACACAACGAGAAAAAATGTTGCAAACTTTGCACCAAGCCCATCCGCATGACTGGCCAAAAATGAAAATGGCCATTCAAAAAGCACTGCGAATGTTTCGCGTAAAGGGTTATTGCTATGCACAGTGGCAAGCAGGCATGGGGGCAGCGGCAGCGCCCATCCATTCACCCAGCGGGAGGACCTATGCGATTAACATCAGCTTCCCTGTGGGAGCGGGCGACGCCGAGAACACCTTGCTCCAACAATTTGCCCCTCTGCTGCTGGACTTGGTAGCGCAAATTCAGCAAGACTGGTCCAATCCTAAAGCCCCTTGAATACAGGCTTGCGTCGCTCCAAAAATGCTTGACGACCCTCTGCAAAGTCCACACTTTGCTTGGTCAATTCCTGCCTTGAAGCCAGAGCTTGCGCATTGACATGGCCCGAAGCCAATTCATTGAGGGACTTTTTGGTTTCTTGAACAGCCAATGGTGCCAGGCCTTGGACCTCTTGAGTGAACGCGCTCAACTTCAGCGCCCATTCTTCCGCACCCACAAACTCTTCAAAAATACCCAATTGAGCCAATTGCTGCGTATTGAAGGTACGGGCAGTCAAAAAGGCTCGCTTGGCCGCCGACTCGCCAAACAAACGCAAGTAGCGCTGCAAGCCACTCGGGTAGTAGTGCAAACCCAATGCTGCGGCAGGCATACGCCATTCCGAGCCTTGCAAACCCAAACGCAAATCGCAAGCCAAAACCAAATCGGTAGCGCCGCCATAAACACTGCCATTCAGACCGCAAATGGTGATCGGCCGCATAGCGGCTAAGGCATCAGGCACTTGCTCAAAAGCCACCGCGTGGGGGTCTGCTTGACCGAAGCTTCCTATGTCGTAGCCCGCACAAAACACCGGTCTGGGCTGACCATCTGTATTGGCTGTCAAAACCAGAACTCGAACAGATTCATCTTGATTAACAGCTTCAAAATGCGTTAACAAGGTTCGTAAATCATTGTTTTCAAGTCTATTGCGGTGTGCCGGCCTGTTCAAGGTGATGGTGGCGACACCCTTTTGAACGTTCAGTACCGGCGCACTGGAAGAAGAAATAATTGAAGGCATGGTAGATCCGCTTAGAAACTATAAAGGTGATTGTCGATTACCAGGACATTCGCCCCCCGGTGAGTGCTTGCACATCTTGAAACCATTGTGAAAGAAGATCGCTGCGTGGCGCAAGCAAAGGCGGGACACCTCAGGATTGACAAATTCTCCTATTTTCAGCACCATGATTTTTTGAAGAATAAAGGTGACCCGATGCAAGCGCATGTAGATTCTGTATTTCAAGGAACCGTTGAAGACCTGCCTTCTCGCATTGATGTTGGCCCACTTCTTACTGCAGAAAATTTTGCAAAAGAAAAGGAAACTATTTGGCGAAAAGCATGGCTGTCTATAGGGCACACCATGGATGCTCCTGAAAAAGGCAGTTATTTTGTCTATGACATACCGACTTTCAAACTTTCACTTTTGGTAGTTAGAGGTCAAGACGAAAAAGTACGCGTATTCCATAATATTTGTCGGCACAGAGGTAACAAAATCATCCGCGAAGGATCTGGCAAAAAAACAGTTTTTACCTGTAATTTCCACGGTTGGAATTTTGGAATTGACGGCAAACTTCGAAATATCACAGACGCCAAAGAATTTGAAAATTGCGACCCTGATCAACTGGGACTTATCGAGGTTAATTCTGAAATTTGGAATTCATTCATTTTTATTAACTTGGCTGAAAAACCGCACTGCTCATTGCAAGAGTGGTTAGGCCCGATGTTTTCTCAGTACAACGATTACTTTGAACATCAAGAAAAAGTGGCTTCGTTCAAAGCTGTCGTCCATGGAAATTGGCATCTGGCGGTCAACGCCTTCACTGAGGGCTACCACACCTTGTACTTGCACAAAAGTACTGCCAGAGATTACCAAGGTGGAAAAACCAACCCCGACAGGCATCGCCCGCAAATTGAAATATTTGATCGGCACCATCGATATTCCGCCCCTGGAAATCCAGACAAAATTTTTGTTCGTGGTGAAAAAATTGCGGCCAAATATGGTCGACTGATGATCCCCGCTTTTGACTTCAATACTGAAGGTCTACCCCCTGGAATTAACCCCTCCAAAAACGATAAGTGGGCATTCGATGTGGTCGAATTTTTCCCCAATATGGTCATGTTGATTGGCAATTGTTGGCACAACGAAATCACTTATTGGCCCCTTGATGAAGGCAAAACATTAATCACCAACCAGGCTTGGGCATATAAAACCAAGAACTTGGGTGAAAGAATCAGCCGATCCTATTTCAGAGCAAGAGTGCGGGATGTATTTAGAGAAGACCTCAACACCATAGAGGCACAGCATGCCGCATTAAGCAGTGGCGTCATGAAAGAAGTTATTCTTTCCAGACAAGAAATGGCCTTGCGGCACCACTACAAAGTTACCCGTTTGATGATGGAAGGAAAACTGTGAAAAATTTCACCCTACCAACCAGGTTCAAGGACTTTGAAAAATGGGTTGCCGATTGGTCAATTCCGCATGAAGCAGGACGCTTCAATAAACGCGTCACAGCGGAGATGGAAGAACTGCAAAAATTTGTGAGTGACCTTCAAGCGCATGTTGAAGAAATGATCGATTACCTTAACACTCAAACTGTGAATGATCCTGATCTATTAGATTCTGATCATCGCAGGTTATTTGATTTGGTACTGATGTGGATGGAAGCCTCCATTCCTTTCGATCTGGATTGGAACGTTAACGACATCGAAGATGCTTGGCCCGCTCATCGTCTCGAATTTCTTAAACCCAGCTATTTCCCCGATCCTCTGAATCGGAATTGATAATTGACATGAATAAAATAATTCCATTTTTAAAAGTCTTGACAGTGACTGCCCTGTCGATTTTCAGCATATTAAGTTATGCGCAATCCTGGCCCACCAAGCAAGTTATCAAATGGATAGTCCCCTTTCCGCCGGGCGGACCTGCCGACTTGACTGCACGACAAATTGCCCCCCTTTTGTCAGAACGGCTTGGTCAATCCGTCGTCATTGACAACCGCCCTGGCGGCAACAGCAACATTGGTTTTGAAGCCGGCTCGAAAGCCGCACCAGACGGTTACACCATGTTGTTTGTTGTAGCAGGCTTTGTCACCAACCCACATTTATACAAACTCAGTTGGGACCCGCTGAAAGACTTTGTTCCGGTGGTTCAACTCAATCAGTTGCAAATTATGTTGCTGGCCAGCAGTCGTTTTCCACCTAAAAATCTGAGCGAGGTTGTCGACCACATCAAAAACAACCCTGGAAAAGTCAAATGCGCCTGGGGTGGCTCCGTCTTAATGGCCTTAGGTTGTGAAGATTTCAAAGTTCAAGGGAAGATGGACTTGATCGTGGTTCCCTACAAAGGATCCGCTCCAGCCATGAACGACCTCATGGGTGGCCATGTCGACCTCATGATCGAGGTGATGAACACCGCAGTTCCTCAAATCAAAGGCGGCAACGTAAAACCTATTGCCGTCCTCAATACTGCAAAAGGCAGAGCCCCCTTTTCAGAACTACCCACCTTGAATGAAGTATTGCCTGGGTTTGAAATGATTCCTTGGCAAGGAATCGTAATGCCTGTTGGCACGCCCAAAGAAATCGCCGAGCGAATTAACAAAGAAGTCATCTTGGTTTTGCAGTCCCCCATGATGAAGCAAAAATACCAAGAAACCGGATTGGACTTTTTTCCCATGTCGCCAGATCAATTTGGCCAAATATTGCAACGAGACTATGCCAAATACGGAAAATTGATCAAGTCTTCAAATTTCAAAATTGATTAACTCTTTTAAAGATTCAAGTATGAAATCTATATTTCAGCGCTGCTTTGTCTGTACAGCTTTGCTCTTAGGCTTTGTCAGCGCAAGCCATGCTCAAAGCTTTCCCAATCGTCCCATTCGAATTGTGGTTCCATTTCCGCCTGGCGGCTCCGCAGATTTGCTTGCGAGAGCTCTTGGGGAGAAGCTCACCACATCCATGGGACAACCCGTATTGGTGGACAACAAACCCGGTGCGGGCGGCATAGCCGGCGCTGATTTTGTCGCCAAATCCAATCCGGATGGGCACACGCTTTTGTTTGCCAACACCAACATCGCCATCAATCCAAGTTTGTACGGCAAGTTACCTTATGAGACTTCAACAGCTTTGGCGCCTGTGCTCATGCTTGCTTATGTGCCTTCGCTGATCATGGTTTCGGAGAAAACTCCAGCGAATACCATTCAAGAACTCATCGCATTGGCAAAAACCAAACCTGAGTCCTTGAACTATGCTTCGGCAGGCAGTGGAACTTTTCCACACTTAGCCATTGAGCTCTTTAAAATGCAAGCGGGTATCTCTATTGCACACATACCTTACAAAGGTGCAGCGCCTGCATTAAATGCCCTATTGGCCGGCGACGTTCAGGTACTTTGCAATGACATGTTGACAGGCTCACAGTATGTTAAGTCCGGAAAACTCAGAGCCTTGGCCTATACGGGCTCAACCCGTGCCCCCACCTTGCCTCAAATTCCCACCATGGCTGAAGCCGGATTGAAAGACTATGTCGCTGTTGGATGGCAAGGCATCATGGCCCCAGCAGGGACTCCACAGGCAATTATTGATAAGTTGAACACTGAGTTCAACAAGGCACTGACAGACCCGGCTTTGCGTCAATCACTGACCTCGCAAGGCTTAGTTTTAAGTGGCGGCACACCCAAACAATTTGCCGAATACATCACCCAAGATACAGAGCGCTGGCGTGCAGTAGTTAAAGCATCAGGTGCCAAGCCAGAATAAAAGTCTGCTGCTGACTAAAGGTCCAATTTTGAAAGAATTTTATGCTGACTAGAGAAGAAAATAATCGATTGACACAAGTCGGTCGAGGTACACCCATGGGAGAGATGATGCGTCGCTATTGGCATCCCATAGCCACTTCTGCACAACTACCTCATCCTGATTGCGACCCCCTTCGCTCCCGATTACTGGGTGAAGATTTTGTGGTGTTCCGCGACACGCACGGCAAAGTCGGTGTGCTGAATGAACTTTGTACGCACCGTGGTGCCTCCATGGCTCTAGGACGTGTTGAAGAAGGCGGCATCAGGTGCATTTACCACGGCTGGAAATTCGCTGTGGATGGCACGATCATGGACATGTCCAACAATGCCGACTCGACCTACATCGAAAAATTAAAAGCGCCGGCCTACCCCGTTGTTGAACGATCCGGATTGATTTGGACTTACATAGGCCCTAAAGAAAAACAACCTCCCTTCAGAACGCTGGCTTTGGATGAAGTCCCCGACGCCAATCGAATTTTATTCCGAGTCAACACCAATGCTAACTTCCTTCAAATGTGGGAAGGTGGCACAGACTCATCTCACGTCGGTATTTTGCACAGCAACCTCACGCGCCCAGGCTGGCTGGCGGCCGGAGACAATATAGCTGCCCCCGAATTGAATGACATGGTCAGTGATGCCTGGGATGACATGTCGCCCAAACTTGACATAGAAAATACAGCTTTTGGATTTCATTACGCCAGTATCCGTCAAGTCGGCGGACCGAATCCGAGGCATAACGTCAGACTCGTGCCCTTGTTTTTGCCACATGGCCGAGTTATTCAATTTCCCGACTTTTTTACAACTGTGTTTGATGTGCCGATAGATGATGAGCACACGGCCAGTTATTTGATCGATGCCAGTGCCACCCGTCAACTTGATTTGCAAGAACGCTTAAAAAGGTCAGGCATGACTGAGGAGCGTTTTTACGCAAACAACACATTTGTAGCCAACTGGGATTACGGGTATTGGCAAGACCGTGATGCCATGAAAAAGAAGCTCAATTGGAGTGGCTTCAAAGGTATCACCCAAGAGGATGCCGTGATTTCAACCTCGATGGGCCCCATTTACGACCGAACTCAAGAGCACTTGGTAGCCGCTGATGCCGCCATCGTTCGACTTCGAAAACGCTTGCTTGATTGCTTAAAGAAAATGGAAAAAGGCGAAGAGCCCATCGGTTTGAACTTAGAAGATATGACCAATGTCATTGGTTTTGATATAGATTTAGCAGACGGTACTCAATGGCGCGAACACGCATCTCAACAGGGGCTTCACAGTGCAGACAAATCCTAAAGACACAATTCTTACAACCCTTAAAAAGAGGGTGGCTGAAATGGGATCGCGTTTCAACGAAGAAATTCTTGCACAAACCATAGCGCTTTATGAACCCTATGTGGAAGCGGCCCCATCAACGCAAGCTGTAGAGCACGACCTGGCTTTCGGCTCGCATTCTCGAAACGTTTTAGACTTTTACCCCTGTGAACGCCCTTCACCTATTTTGCTCTATGTGCATGGAGGTGGATTTGTTGGAGGAGGGAAACATATCAACGCCAAGTTTTACAGCAATCTGGGCAAGTACTTTGCAGACCGTGGCTTTGCTACAGCACTCATGAACTACAGGTTAGCGCCTGAATTTGCCTGGCCTCAAGCGGCCGTTGACATTGCAAAAGCTGTTGACTGGCTCCAAGAAAACCGAGCTCAAAATCAACGCATTTACATCATTGGTCAATCTGCAGGCGCTTGCCACTTGGCGACCTATCTCACGGGCGAAGATTTTCATGCGCATGCCGCAACGCATATCGCTGGTGCAGTTCTGATGAGTGGCTTTTACGATGCACGTGGCCCCATGAGCCCAGGAGCCAGGTCTTATTTTGGAGACAACCCTCTGCAGTGCGAAGAAAGATCACCGATCCTGGCCACCCACCGGATCAAAACCCCAGTTCTACTAACGGTTGCACAATATGACCCCGCCGGGATGGCGCTGCAGACACTGGCTTTGGCCAGTCAAATGACTCAAACTCAGCAAACCAGCCCCCCGCTTGCATGGCTCAAAGACCATAACCATGTCTCAACAGTTTTGAGTATTGGCAGCCCGCAAGATGACGTTGGTAACTTGATAACCCAATTCTTTAAAGAAATTGAAACTGAACGAGTTCAGACGAACAGATGAGTTCCTTGCCCATGCAAAAAAAATCAACTCTTAATCGAAGAGCTCTTCTCCAAATTGCCCTTGTTGGAAGCCCTCTTTTCGGCTCAATAAATACCATTGCAGCAGAAGATAAATTTCCAACTAAACCCATCAAAGTTTTGGTCGGATTTCCAGCGGGTGGCGCCATTGATTTGATCATGCGTGCCGTTGCACTCGAAGCCTCCAAAAAATTAGGCCAACCGTTGATGATTGAAAATCGATCGGGTGCCAGTGGCGCATTGGCTTATAACGCCTTAAAGATAGCCTCGCCTGATGGCTATACCATCGCGCCTGTGACTATCACAGCGTTCAGGGCGCCCGTCATTGAGGATGTCAGCTTTGATCCCCTGCAGGATTTTCAGTACCTCGCCGGAATCACTGACATTCCATTTGGCGTTGTTGTCAAAGAAGACTCCCCTTTCAAAACATGGAAAGATTTACTCGCTTGGGGAAGATCAAATCCCAGCCAAATGATGTACGGGGCTGCAGCTGGATTAGGTAACACATCTCATCTCTTCGTTGAAGAAGTAGCTGCCAAAGAAAATTTGAAATGGACCCCTATTCCATTCAGAGGCACCACAGACTGCATTCAAGCATTGCTCGGCGGACAAATCGTATTTACCGTTGACACCATCGCAGGAACTGCTGCACTGGTGAAAGGCGGAAAATTACGCATACTCGCTGTCGCGACAGATGCGCGCTTGCCCAGTTGGCCTCAAATCCCAACCATGCGAGAACTTGGGTCTTCCATCTCGGTCAATAATCTTTGGGGTATTGCTGGGCCCAAAGGCTTGGACCCGCAAGTTACATTGACACTCGAGGCTGCATTTAAATTCGCAATGGAACAACCCAGTGTGATTTCCATGCTTCAAGGGGTAGAGCAAAAGCCTTTGTTTGCAGATGCTAAAACCTTCAAGGCCTTTGCTGAAAGATCAGTTAAAGAGCAAAAAGAAGTTTTGACTAAATACGGGTTTGCCAAAAAATGAAGTGGTCAGATAACATGCTCGTGGGCTTCAAGCCCATGGATGATGAGCACATTGCCTTTGTCGAGATGATTGAGCGAATGCAGAATGCGACCGCCGAGGAACTTCCCCCGCTTTTAGATCAATTCTCCGATGTTGCACACGCGCATTTTGAATCTGAAAATAAAATGATGGAAGAAACCCAATTTCCACCTAGGCAATGTCACATCGATGAACACATGGCCGTCTTGAAGTCCGTTGCCGAGGTCCAAGAATTGCTGGTCCAAGGTCAACTGACCATTGGCGCTTCATTGGTCGACGAGTTGGCCAAATGGTTTCCTGGCCATGTCACCCATTTAGATTCAGCGCTATCCCATTGGATGTGCAAAAAACAGCTTGGCGGAAAACCAGTCGTGATCAAACGCTCACTGAATCTGCAGCACGACAAATAATTCTATCTTTTAGATTTGAATACTCTTTTTTGTACTGATTGATATTCATAACCACTTCTTTGAAAATTCATGAGATCAAAGGACTTCCATTTGTGGAGTTTCTAACAACAAGTTGATTCGACAATTTGAGTCGCACCAATGGTTTGTGAGGGTTTTCTATTTTGGCCAGTAATAAGCTTACCGCCTCATCCACCATGACTTGAATAGGCTGACGAACAGTTGTCAGTTCATAGGCGGACCATGATGCCAACTCGATGTCATCGTAGCCGACTACCCAGACATCATGAGGAATCCTAAAACCCAATGAGCGAACCCCGTCCATCGCCCCCAGAGCCAACATATCATTGACACAAAAAATGGCATCAGGCGCATTTTCTTGTTGCATGATTTGGCGAGCGGCTTCGCGCCCGCTTTCGTATGTAAACGTCTCAGAACGACGGTAATTTTTTTCGTTCAATGGGCAGTCAGTTTCCATCAGAGACCTCCTGAATCCTTGCTCGCGCTCACGAATCGGAGTGGCGCGCTGCAACCCACCTATCAAGGCAACCGAATTTCGACTGTGGCTCATAAAGTACCGCCCCACCATCTTACCGCCTTCATAGTTATCGCTGCCCACTTGATCACTGGCGTAATCGTCCATGGTTCGATTCAGCAAAACGACTGGCGCGTGAGGAGAGGCCGTATCGCGTAAAAATTCAGAGGAACCCGTTACCGCTAACAAAATGACCCCATCCACCAAACCTTGGCGCAAGGCTTTACTGGCGGGCAAATCTCCACCGTACTCGGCGTCCCAAACCATCATCCGGTGTCCAAGTAATGACAGTTTTGCCCCTATTGCTTCAAGCAAGGTGGCATAAAGTGGATAAGACAATCTAGCAACCACAACGCCAATAGAGTCAGCGCGTTGTGAGCGAAAAGCCCTGGCCATTGCATGCGGCTCATATCGCAGCTGCGAAAGCGCATGCTCTACACGCTCTCGTGTTACGGGCTTTACCTTTGAGTCACAACGCAATACCCTTGATACTGTGGCTTGCGAAACGCCAGCCAATCTGGCAACGTCATGGCTGGTGGCTTTGACAGAAACTACCCTTGTATCAATCGAGCCGGATGTTGTTCTCACGGGCAACCTTCCCCCATTTTGCGATTTCAGCGCGCAAATACTTGTCAAACTCTTCAGGCGAGGATCCCACGATGTCCGCTCCCAAAGAAGTCATTTTTTCAGCTATATCTGGCATCTTGAGTATGCGGATAATTTCTGTATTGAGGCGCTTAACAATGTCCGAAGGCAAGCCAGCAGGCCCCATCACGCCACCCCACGAAACGGCTTCAAATCC
Organism: Comamonadaceae bacterium; assembly: GCA_947373105.1. Taxonomy (GTDB): domain Bacteria; phylum Pseudomonadota; class Gammaproteobacteria; order Burkholderiales; family Burkholderiaceae_C; genus Limnohabitans_A. Next base: position 16,957 of record CANBWK010000014.1, read on the forward strand.
AGGAATTCCAGACTCACTGACGGTCGGAATATCTGGCAAAGAAGAGCTTCGTTTGGCACTTGTCACGGCAATAGGCCTCATAGAGCCACTTTTGATATTAGGCATTCCTCCAATGATGGTCGGAAACATCATGCTGACCGTTCCCGAAATAACATCAGGCATACCTGGTGCATCCCCTTTGTAGGGAATATGAGTCATCTGAACCCCTGTTGCGCCTTTAATCATCTCCCCCGCCAAGTGATTAGCCGAACCATTGCCAGCTGATGCAAAACTCAATTTGTTCGGGTTTGCCTTGGCATATGCAATCAATTCCGGCATCGTTTTGACTGGCAAACTGTTGGTCACCAAAATCACAAGAGGTACCACGGAAGTCAATGTGATTGGTGTGAAATCTTTGACAGAGTCATAGGGCAGTTTTTGATAAACCGCAGCATTGATTGCATTGGGACCCAGGTTGGCCATCAACAACGTGTATCCATCTGCTGGCGATTTAGCAACGGACTCCAACGCCAAAATACCATTTGCACCTGGTTTGTTTTCGACTACAACGCTTTGTTTAAGAGATTCCGTCAGCTTCAAAGCCAACAATCGCGCAGTAACATCGGATGCGCCACCAGGCGGGTATGGAATCAAAATTCGGATGGTGCTACGTGAAGGCCAAGCTTGAGCATTCGCGCTTGCTCCGCTCAAAAAAGACAATAGGCCGGCAAGAATAACAATATATATTCGAATCAGTCTGTTCATTGAATTTCCTAAAAATTTCAGGCCGTGACAGGCAAAGGAAGGTCGAGTGTGGTTGTACGGCGCAATTCACGACGGTACTTTTTGTCATCAAAGGGACGGGCGCGGTGCATCGTGGCACGGTTATCCCAGATGACAAAATCAAATGGCTGCCATTCATGACGGTAGGTGAACTCACGTTGGGTCGCGTGTTCAATCAAATCTCGCAATAACAATCTTCCTTCCGGAACTGGCCAATCCACAACATGTGCGGCGTGTGATGCCAAATACAAAGACTTTCGACCTGATCCTGGCAAAGTTCGGACCAATGGATGAACCGCCCCTTTGAGACGATCTCTTTCAGAGTCTGAAAATTCGAAGCCTAAGACACTTCTTGAATACACAATGGAGTGATGGACTTTCAACTCTACAAGTGAATCACGTGTCTCTTCATCTAAGGCATCGTAGGCTGCTCGCATGTCGGCAAATTCGGTATCAGCTCGAACCGGCGGCAGAACACGCGCAGACAACATGGAATAACGTCCTGCAGGATCTTCAAAAGAAGCATCTGTATGCCACAAACGATTACTGACCGTACTGGTCCTGCGCCGATCATCTACAGCCAGAATTTCCCCTTTTTCATTGACATTGGATATATCTGTAAGAGCCTCATTGCCAAAGCGATTTTTGCCTAATACAGCGACCGAAGTTTTGGCGTGCAACGTGCCATCAAATCGTTGCGCAAATTCCAATTGTTCCTCATTAGTGAACTGCTGATTCCGAAATACCAAGACACCAAATTCATCCATGCCCGCCCGAAGTGTTTCGAGCGTTTCACGGTCATGAACTTGACGTAAATCTATTGGGCTCACCTCTCCCATGAACACCGGGCTGAGTTTCTTGAATGTGATGGGCATGGAAAGAATTCCTCAAAATGACTACGTAGTCATTCTTGATCTGAATCAATTTCAAGGACACAGGTAATTACCCTTGGATCTAAATCCCAAAGAAAAAAGTACAGTGATTAGAATTTCAACAACCCTGTTTATCCCAGTATGACTAGCCCCTCCCCGCAGTACAAGAGTAAAAGAAACACCAAATAAACGTGAAAATGCATCGTCGCGAATTCATTACCTACACAGGGGCAGCACTTACGCTACCGGCTGCGGCCCAATCCGTCAGCGCCTGGCCCTCACATCCTCTCAAGATCGTCGTTGGCTTTCCTCCTGGGCAGTCCTCAGATATTGCCACTCGCATCGTGGCTGAGGAGTTAAGTCACGTACTTGGGCAACCTGTACTTGTTGAAAACAGGCCAGGTGCAGGTGCTACGCTTGCGCATGAGCTGGTTGCCAAGGCACCAGCGGACGGCTACACACTGCTGATCGGTGTACCCGGTGCTTTGACAATGGCCCCAAGTTTGTACCCCAAGCTCAATTACGATCCAGCACGCGACTTTGAGCCCGTTGGCATGACCGGTTTTACGCCGTACGTTTTTGTCGTGCATCCAGACTTCCCTGCCAAAACATTGGCTGATGTGATCACCATGGGAAAAGCTTTTGAAGGTGCAACCCTCAACTACGGGTCATCAGGTAACGGCAGCAGCACTCACCTGCTGATGGAGCGTTTCAAGATGATGACCGGCACCAAATACACTCATGTTCCTTACAAAGGTTCTGTGCAGGCCCTGACTGACCTGTTAGGCGGTCGACTTCAGGTCATGATCGACTCTCTGACCGCTACGGCACCCTATGTCAAAAGCGGAAAGTTGCGAGCGCTGGGCATTTCTACGGCCAAGCCGCAGCCAGAAATGCCTGGCGTACCGACCATCGCTTCGACTATTCCTGGCTACGAGGTTGTTGGCACAGGCTGGTTGTTGGTTCCATCCGCCACACCCAAACCGATCATCGACAAACTGGTGAAAGCCATAGAACAAGTGCACGCCAATCCTAAGACCAGCGAGAAACTGCTGGCTCAAGGTGTTTTTGCCCGTAACGATCCACCTGAGGTCATCAAGCGAAACCTCAAGGACGAAACGGCCTCCTGGGCAAAGGTCATCCAAGCTTCGGGCGCAAAACTCAATTGATGGACTGAAGCAGAAAGTACAACGAGCGCATGGGATGAAAAAATCCAAAGATTTCCGACCCTACATTCCAACACTGGAGTATCCGCGGGTCGCGGCATTTCAGGGGCGTGATGCTTATCAGCATGGTGATGCGGGTTTGGCCAATCCCATTCCACAAGCCTTGCTGTTTGCACCTTGGGAGGCTCTGTACCGGGAGCCTTTCAAGGGTATCTCCACAGATGGACAGCCCATACAAGGTCTTTTTGAACTTGCGCCAAGTGGTGCACCTGTTCACCTCATGGTCGATGCAGCGACCAAACTGACTGAGCTTTTGACCCAGGAACAGCGCCGGGCATTGTGTATGCCATTGGATGCCCGGGAATGGCGAAGGTGGAATAACACCGAGATGTATACCTACCGATATGGATTGCGACTTGAAGAGTTAAGTGATGGTCTCAAAGCTACCGTACTGGGTGTTATTCAAGCGAGCTTAAGCCAAAGCGGATTTGAAAAAACTCGTGATGTCATGAGGATCAATCATTTTTTAGGTGAATTGACGGGCAACACACGTGTCCTAGGAGAGTGGAGTTACAACTTCACCCTGTTTGGAGCGCCATCTTTAGAAGGTCCATGGGGCTGGCAACTTATGGGGCACCACTTGGCCCTCAATTGTTTGGTGGTTAATCATCAAATGGTTTTAACGCCGACCTTTATGGGCGCTGAACCCAACCACATAGACACTGGACCCCTGGCAGGGCTTAAGTTATTTGAAGATGAAGAGTTGCGCGGTCTTTCCTTCATGACCTCACTCAGCGCAGCGCAACGTGAAGAGGCCATCATTTACAACACCTCTGTTGGAGGTGATCTGCCAGAAGGTCGACGTCATAAAGCTGACCAATTGCATCTGGGTGGTGCGATGCAAGATAACCGCATCATTCCCTACGAAGGCTTGCCAGGCAGAAAAATGACTGCTACTCAAAAGATTCAATTGATGGCATTGATCGAAACTTATCTCACCACGCTGCCAGAAGGACCCGGCAAGGCCAGGCTCGAAGAAGTCGAGCGTCATTTAGAAGATACGTACTTTTGCTGGATTGGCGGCATAGGCGAAGACGATACCTTTTACTATCGAATCCAGAGCCCAGTTGTCATGATTGAGTTTGATCATCATTCCGGTGTCTTCCTAACCAACCCCCTGCCCGCTAAATTTCATATCCATACTTTGGTGAGAACACCCAATGGAAATGACTATGGATTGGATCTACTCAAGCTACATTATTTAAGAGACCATCACGACAGCATTAGCCCAGGCATAGCGGGTGGCCCCATACATCACCACAACAAACACTTTCAACATACTCACTCAGATGGTCATAGTCACGACCATGGCGATGGTAGCGCACACACACATGACCATTTGCATGGCCATTCACATATTCATTCACAAGATCACAACCATGACTAATTCTATCTCGCGGCGCAATGCCACCAAGGCCTTGGGGGCAGTCGCCTTATGGCCGCTGGTTTCTGCATCACAAACGCAGAAATATCCGAATAAAAGCATTCGCATGGTGATCCCATTTCCAGCGGGAGGAGGACCAGACAGCGTGGGCCGTTTGGTTGCACAAATACTAGGGTCACGTTGGGGGCAAAGTATTCTCATTGACAACACAGCCGGAGCATCTGGCCAGATTGGCACACAAGCTGTTGTGAGATCAGCACCCGATGGCTATACGATTTTATTTGCTCCCCCTACGCCCATCACCATCGCAGAGCATTTCTTGCCCAAGCCAGGCTACGACGCAAATCAAGACCTGACGACTGTCGCATTACTAGGTCGTAACCCCGCTGTGATTGTGGTGCCTGCGTCTGTGCCTGCTCAAAACCTTCCAGAATTTATTGCGTTGGCAAAAAAAGAACCTCAAAAATATTTCTACGGATCACCTGGATTGGGACATGCCTTTCACTTGACCACAGAGATCATCTCTGGCCAAGCAGGCATTCACATGACACATGTACCCTACCAGGGTAGCGCTAAAGCGGTGATGGGCATACTTTCTGGAGACATCCAGTTCTTGGTGCAGTCTGTAGAGTCGGTGAAAGAGCACATCAAGTCTGGAAGACTGCGCGCAATTGCGACATTAGAAAACACCAGGTTGCCGGCATATCCAGATTTACCTACATTGACCGAGTCTGGATTGCCGACTCTTGGCATCATGAATTGGTACGGTGCATTCTTGCCAGTCAAAACACCCACAGAAATCGTCAGCTTTTGGGAGAAAGAACTTCTATCTTTACTGAAGGACCCTGTATTCATCAAAAAGATGACGGAGATGAGCTTTGACCCCGTGGCATTTGGCTCACAAGAGTTCAAACGCATCATGGCAGTGGAGAGAAACCAATGGGCTACCGTGATCAAGAACACTCAAGTATCAACCCAAAAATAACCGTTACATCAACGGTCAAGCCAAGTTCATATCCGGCAAAAATATTCTGAACGAGCACGATGTGAAGGATAAAGCGCACCACTTGCAAAATGGCTTGTGATGCGCGGCCACCCTCTTACTCTGGTAACACCCCAATTTCCTTGGTCACTTCGGTCCAGCGGGCTAGCTCCCCTGTCAAAAATCTAGCAACATCCGCTTCTGACATCGTAGGGTCTGCCAGTGGGCCGATATTGGCAATTCGTGTTGAAAGATCTTTGTCCGCCAGTAGCAAATTGACTTCCCGATTCATCTTTGTCATGGCTTGAGCCGGCGTCCCTTTTGGTGCAACGATGGCAAACCAGCCCACCATATCGAAGTTACCCAGCTTTTCCGAAAGTGCTGGCACGCTCTCCCAGCCAGGAACACGCTTGGCGGCAGTGGTTGCAATGACTCGCAACTTACCTTGCTTGGCCAATTGCGCAGTAGAAGCCAAATCCGCAACCATGGCATCGACGTGGCCTCCCATCAAATTTTGCGCGCCCACACCTACGCTGGAATAGGGAACCAAATTGGCGGCAGCTTTTGAGCGGGCATTGAACAATCGTGCGATCATGCCACTGAAGGTACGAGGCCCCTCATTTCCAATTGAAAACTGTCCATTAGAAGCTTTGGATTTTGCAATCAAGTCCTCAATGCTTTGAATCGGTGATTTGGCATCAACCAAAATGGCAAATGGACTTCTGGCAACAAATGCAACGGGTGAGAAATCTTTTTGCGGATCATAGGCGAGCTGTTTAAACAGCAAAGGGTTTGTAATTAAAGCGGCCGTTGTTGCAAAATAAAACGAATATCCATCTGGATTTGCTCGTGCAACGGCTTGAGCGCCAATCACGTTCTGACCCCCTGGCTTGTTGTCAATCACCACTGCTTGCCCCAAGGACTTGGCAAGTGGATCAGCCAGCAATCTGGCCACGTTGTCAGGACCAGAGCCAGCAGGCTGAGACAGCACCAGCTTAATGGGTTTATCTGGCCAGACATCTGTTTGGGCCCCTGCTGAAGTACCAACCCCTGCGGCGCAAATGGCCATCGCGTGAATAAATAGTCTGCGTTCCATTTTTATCTCCATCTCTTTTAATTTGACCGACAGGTTAAATCAGATTTAAACCACCCAGTTGAACTGCAAGATCATGCGTTGTTTTGCAGACAGCATAGATATAGTGATCAGGACGAACAATGGCAGCTTGAACCTCATATCTGTCAAACCATTTAGCCAAAACACCCTCGGCTTCCGTCAATTCTGTCGACCCCAGTTTGAGGCTTAACAGAGAAGGCAAGTGATGATTTTTTGCTGCATCGACCAAGTCATCACTGGCATTTGCATTGAATACAATTTTCCAACCCGCAGGATAAATATCATCCATACGGACCAACGCTCCACTGGCATCTTGAAGCAGGGGCTGCGGGAATATTGTGCCTCTTGCAGGGTGTGCAATAGAGCCCAACAAACCGACCGACAAAGCTGGCTGAACATCTTGGCGTGGCATTGGCATCACCACGCCCTCACAGTCTGCTAACAATTTTGCATCCCGCTCACGGGCCTTGTCGGCATTGCGTTCCGTGATGATCTTGCCGATACCTTTGATACGCGTGGTCAGCTCCGTTACATGTGATTTGCGCTCAGTCCCGTATGAGTCGAGTAAGGAAGGCGCTGCAGACCCCTGCAACACGGCCTCCAAGCGCCAGCAAAGATTCACGGCATCACGAACACCCTGGCACATACCTTGACCTAAAAATGGTGGCTGTTGATGCGCTGAATCACCCGCGACAAATACGCGCCCTTTTCGCCACTGGTTGGCGACCAAGGCATGAAATCGATAACTTGCCTGACGCCAAAGCGTTCCGTCTTCTTCGGTCAACCAAGGCGCCAGCATCTTCCATGCGCTCTCTGGTGTCGCCATCCTCTTTGAATCTTCGCCCGGATTGATTGAAATCTCCCAACGCCTGTGGTGACCGGGTCCAATCACATAGGTCGAAGGCCGCTCTGGATTGCAGTACTGCACACTCGTCTTTGGCAATTTGGCAAGACCACGCGCATTCACCATAACATCAACAACCAGCCAAGGCTCATCAAAACCCAGATCTTCCAGTTGAATTTCTGCAAAAGCACGAACAGAACTGCTGGCACCATCGCAACCTATTACGTATTTAGCCTTCACACTGGAGGCCTGGCCATCTTCGTGCTTGAGGGTCAATGTTGCAAAGTCTTCTTCCTGCGTCAGGTGGGTCAAAGTCAGTCCCAATTGAACGACGACCGACGCGTGCGAATGTGCATATTCACGCAGGATTTTTTCAACTGGTGGTTGAGAGAACACAAATGAAGGCGTATGTGAAAGCGGATATGGCGCTGCCACCGTCGACATTCTCTTGATGACTTGACCCTCAACACCGTAATAGACCGAGTCCGTAAAAGGCTCCACAAAGGGCTTTATTTTTTCACTCAAGCCCATTTGCTGAAAAACACGAAAAATTTCATGATCTAAAGAAATAGCCCTTGGCTTGTCATAAACATCATGAGACGAGTCGCAGACAAATGTTCGAATTCCTTTTCTTCCAAGCAAACCCGCCGCGATGGCACCTGTTGGACCCAAACCAATAATTGCGACATCGTAGAGATTTTGATCATCCCCAAGAGATGCGATGCTGTTCACATTGATACCTTGGGCGATTTTTACGAAACAAAAGCAATTGCTTTTTGCGCTTCTTTGAGTTTGGCACTTGGTGGAGCCGAAATCCCCCATTGATCAACACGGCCAGAGGGCCATGTCCAATCGCCAGGTTGACCCGTTTGATAACTGTCATCAATCTGCTGAACCTCAGCCGTGTACTCAATGACAATATCAAAAGGACCGATGAAATAATTGAAAGCGTTATCGCCTGGACCATGACGACCAGGGCCCCATTCAATGCCATAACCTGCATCACGCATGCGCCCACCGCCACGCATCACGGAGTCAATATCTGGCATCAAAAAAGCAACGTGGTTGAGCGCATCGTTATCGGTGTCCCCAAAAGCAATGCTGTGGTGATCATGATTACAACGCATGAACGCCATGATCTTGGTGCGATCAGCCAGCGAAAAGTCAAACACAGACTCCATAAATTTGCGCGTAGATTCAACGGCGTGACTGTTCAACACAGCATGGGCCAAGCGAACTGGCTTGTCCCGCGCTTCATGGGCATCTGTATGCAATGCATCACCATGTACCAGTTGGAAAATGCGACCATCCGCGTCGGCAACTGTCACAGCAACACCGCCACCGGGCTCATCAAGCTGAGAAACTGGTTGCAAAACGCGACCACCCGATTGAACAGCGGCCTTGGCCACAATTTCGAGTGAAGTCACATCTCGCGCGCGAAGCGTGACACAACGAATTTTTGCCGCGCCTTGCGCCTGATGAAGAGCAAGCAAATGATGGTCTGCACCAGTGCCTCTGAAGTAGATGGCGTCAACGCTTCTTGCAACAACGTCCAAATGCCAAACAGAGGTATAAAAGTGCTCTGCAGCAGCCAAGTCTGGGACGTTAAAAGCCACACTGCGCAAACCGCTCACCAGCGAAGATAAATGGGTCATCAATTATTCCAATCCTGGCAACTCAATACCAAGAAACTTTTCTGCATTGGCATGGGTGAGTTGTTCAATGGTTTTTTCGTCAAAGCCAGCAGCCTTGATGCGTTCAACGGGTAGATTTTCATTGAAATTGAATGGGTAATCCGTCCCGATCATCAGCTGCGAAGCACCAAAGGTCAGAACCAGATGCTGCAGAGTTCGTTGGTCAAACACCAAAGTGTCGTAGTAAAGCGCCCGCGCTTGTTCAGTTGGCGACCGGTGAACGCTTTCTTTGATTGCCGGGAATACAGACATCGCCTGTTGAAGTCGGGGCAACAACATCGCCAAAGTTCCCCCGCCATGGCTGAAGGCAATTCGCAGCGTCGGATACCTTTCCATTAAATTTCCTGTCAAAACAGATGCTGCGGCCAAACCGACATCCGTGGGAAAAGCCAAGACTTGCTGTAAAGGCGCTGGCCCCACCAATCGGTCCATGCCAGCGGGACGCAAAGCGTGCACAAAAACGGGCATGTCCAGGGCGACACAGGCTTCAAAAAATGGATCAAACCGAGGGTCACCAATCACAGTTCCGTTGATATTGCTGCCAACCTCAACACCCCGAAGTCCCAGCGACTCCTTCATGTAGTGCAACTCTTTAATGGCAAGCGTTAAGTCTTGTAGAGGCACCGCACCCAGCCCAACAAGTTGACCTGAAGATTCACTCACCATGGTGGCAATTTGCTCATTCAAAAACCGTACTAATTGAGCACCATCAGGCGGCGACAACCAATAAGAGAGCAACTCGGGCATTGGCGAAATGGCCTGCATTTTCAGGCCCATCTCCTGAAAGTCGGCCAGCCGACGCGAAGTGGTCCAACATTTATCGGACACTGTTCTGTAGTTCTTTCCATCGATCATGACATGTCGATGACATTCATGCGCTGCCGCCATAGAGGGCCAGCCAGATGGCGTCAGACCTCCCAGATATTTTGGAAAGTCCCCAGGAACAACGTGTGCGTGCACGTCAATACCGCAATTGCACTTCATAGCATTCCTAAGATCAAAATCAGCCTGAAAAAGAGCTCAAGCGACTTATGACTCCCTATGCACCCTTATAGACAGGGCCAGGTTGCGCAAAATAATTAGACAGTATGTGATACACAGTGGCGTAATTTTTAGAACGCGTGCTGGTGTGTGCAATACCTTGCATCACCACAAACTGTTTATCGGGGTGCGCCAGTTTTTCAAAGAATGCCGCCAAATCTTGAAAGCTGGCAATGCCATCAAACTGACCGCGCAAGATCAATGTGGGTACATTGATTTTTTCCGGATCACAAACGGGCAAATTAGCCGACATGTCGATGTATGTTCCTGTGGGAACAGAACTGTCCAACGCCAAAACAGCGTCCGCAAAAGTCTCCACAACGCTCATGTCACTCGTGCCAGGATGGTCACGCGTAAAAATACTTCGAATCATGTCGCGGTCAATAGGCCTGCGGTTGCTGGCCAAATAGGCTGGCAGCTTCTTTTTGCGCTCAGCCAGGGTGGGGCTACCTTGCCCGGTCCAGACCATGGCATCCAAAACCATGCGCGCAACGCGCTCTGGGTGTCTTTGCGCAAACAAGGCTGCCCGCAATGCACCCGACGAAGAACCATAGGTCAGTAACTTCTGGCCACCATTGGTTTTCATGATGTATTCGCTCACAGCTTCCAAGTCGTCAGCGCCGCAGGAAATGTTGGCGTTGACATTGCGTGTCTTGTCTGACCGTCCATAGCCCTCGCAGTCAAAACACCATGTGTCATAGCCTTGCCGCGCAAACCAATCCATCAAAGAGGCATCATCTCTGCCTTTCATTTGCAAATCAAAAACGGGCGTTGAAGCCATGGAAGAGCCATGGACAAACACAATGGTGCCTCTGGAAGGTACGTTGGATTTGGCCAATTTTTTGTTCCACATGAATAACTTGACTGACTCTGAGCCTACTTTTTTAACCGTCCAGTGCGCCTGACCCGTCACATCGGGTGCCGAAGCCGAAGTGCTTTGCGCGGCGGCATCCGTTGTACTGAGTGCGCCAGTGGTCGCCAGCGCTGAACTGGCCAAAAATAGCCTTCTTGATTCTGAGATTTTGTTGTTTGTGTTCATAGTCGTGAATTTACAAATAAAAAAGGCGCGTGAAGCGGTAACAATTATCAAAACACAGAAGGCGCTCTTCAGGTTCAGGGCATACCCTAACCCTAGAAAAAGTCACATACACCCCGCATGTATTTCTCACAATGCTTATTGAAAGTGCCATTCATTCTGAAAGCGCCAGCATTTACATCCAAAGGATATGTGGGTGACTTACTCAACGAAGGACAGTTTTTGCCACCTAAACGACAACCATGACACCAAACCGCATACATTTTTTTTGTTGTCTTGCCAGCGCGTGCATCGCACTGCTGACTGCTTGCTCGGCGCCCGAGCCGCACACCCAAGCGATCGCGGCGCCCACGGTGCCAGACAAAATCAAGACTGCCAATCCAGTAACAGCCAGCGCCATGACCTTCAGCTTGCCAAATGGGCCCCGCTTGGCTGCGCGGGTCTGGGCAAGTCCCCAGCCCCAGCACATCGTGCTGGCCGTGCACGGCTTCAACGACTACAGCAAAGCCTTTGAGCCCCTGGCCCAGCACCTGGTGGCCGAGCTGCAAGCCACGGTGTACGCCTACGACCAGCGCGGCTTTGGGGCCAACCCTGAACCGGGCATCTGGCCCGGATCGCCCGCCCTGCTGACCGACCTGCGCCACATCGCCGCACAACTGCGCGAGCGCCACCCCGACCTGCCCCTGACAGTGGTCGGCGAAAGCATGGGCGGGGCTGTCGTGATGCTGGCCGCCAGCGAAACACCTGGCTTGACAGCAGACCAACTCATCCTCCAAGCCCCTGCCGTGTGGGGTGCCCAAAGCATGCCGTGGTACCAACGGTTCAGCCTGCAATTCATGAACGCAGTGGCCCCCGAAATGACTTTCACCGGCCGAGGCTTGCAATCTCTGGGCATTCGCCCCACCGACGACCCCGAAGTCTCGAGCGACCTGAGCCGCGACCCACTGTTCATCAAAGCCACCCGCGTCGGCAGCCTGGCCGGGGTCACCGAGCTCATGGGCCGCGCTCAAACCCTAGCCACCCGGCCTCCACAACGCACACTGGTGTTGTACGGCCTGCGCGACCGCATCATCCCGCAGCTACCCGTGTGCGACTGGCTGACGCACTTCAACACCACAACGGCAAGCCCTGGTGTCTTCGATGTCGTGGTCTACAAAGAAGGCTGGCACCTCTTGACACGCCAACTGCGCACGCGCGAGCCCCTGCAAGACATGACCCACTGGCTGCAAAAGAAACCCCTGCCCCATCAGCAGACCGCGGCGCAAGCCCAACAAACGGTGTGTGTGCCAGACTGAACACAGGCTCACGCCATGAGCCAAAAGAACTGTTGAAACAACCAGGAGCGTGGGCTATTCCCTATCTACCAGCCTTAACCCATCATCCTGCGCAGACTGGAGAAAAACAGCTCCGACTGAAGCCGCTCCCCGTTGGTCTGATCTGCCACACGCTGAGCGAGCGCGGCGTCAACAGGTTTCAGCGCCACACCGGTCGAGGCTGCCAGCACCTGCGCTTGGCAGGCGCGTTCCAAGTAGTACAAGTCGTCATAGGCGTAGTCGACGCGTTCACCGCACACGATGACGCCGTGGTTGCCCAAGAACACCACATCTGCCCCATGCATGGCATGCGCAATGCGCTCACCTTCGGTCATGTCCAGGGCCAGTCCGTTGTAGTTCGCGTCCACCGCCAAGCGGCCATGAAAGCGCATGGCGGTTTGGGATAAGCGGGTGTCAAGGGCCCGTACTGCCGTCAAGGTGAGGGCCGTTGCGTGCGGCATGTGGGTGTGCAGCACGACCGACTTGCGCGCGATGCGGTGCACCGCAGCATGAATGAACATGGCCGTGGGCTCCACCGGGTGACGGCCCGCCAGTTGCTCGCCCGCCGCGTTGCACATCACGATGTCAGGCGCTTGCACCTCACTCCAATGCAAACCACGCGGGTTGAGCAAAAACCAGTCGTCCCGGCCGGGCACCGACACGCTGAAATGGTTGCACACGCCCTCGCTCAGTCCCTGAGCGGCGGCAGCACGCAAGGCCAACGCCAGGTCTTCACGCAGCGGCAACAGGGCTTCAAAGGTTTCATCGGCTTGCAAGGTGTACCTCCATCTTCCAATCATCGGTTTTTGAATGGCGAAAGTCTGGCAAAAGTGCGCAGACCTGCGTTGTGGCATTTGACCAGATAAAAAAACTGGTCACCTGAACAGCCCTGCAGGCTCTTGCCTTAATCCCCGCCCCGCAACGAGACGACCTACTCTCGGCGAGAAGTTTGAAGTCTTATGCGGTGAGTCCATCGTTCGTCCAAGCGGCTGCGCTGGCTCACCACTCCTTTTTATGATTCACCTACCTTCTTAAAAAATCACGCCGCAGTCGTAGTGCACCTGCTTGACTTCGTGTTCCAGCATGAGTGCGTGTGGTCCTTGGCGGTTCATGGCCCATGTCTGGCGGTAAAAACCGCCCCACTGGCTAAAGCGCGTCAGGCTGACCCGCGCGGTGTGCGGGTCGCTCAGGTCGACTGTGGGGGTCACGTCCAGCGCCATGGCTGCACGAGCGGTATCGGCGTTCATGTTTTGCGTGAAGTGTTGTTTTGAGCTTTGGTGGCGGATTTGGTCTTGCAGCTCTTTTTGATTGCATAGCAACGTGACCGATTTGTAAGCCGAATGCCATCGCAGCAGTGTGAGTCCCGCTTTCAGGCGAAACAGCACCAGTTGCAAATACCCCAGCGCGCTACCGTCGGTCTGCACCGGCTCGGTGATGGCTTGTTGCATGTTTTGGTCATGCATCCAGCCGGGTTCTTGGTACAGCTGCTCGCTTTGGATGTGGGGCGCGGCTTGGGCGTCTCGCCAATACAAAAACGGCCAGCCGTTTCTGTTGCCCACATACAGCCAGTTGAGCAAACGCCCTGCTGGCGGCTGGAGTTGAGGCAGCAGCGTAAAGTAATGCACAGGGTCAAAGTCCACCCATTGGCGGTGCAAGGGCTGCGGAAACAAGGTGTTGCCCTGCTCGGACAATGTGCGGTGCCATTGGTCCACGGCATTGACGATGGTTTGGGCTGGATTGTTAGGGCTGTCGAAGCTGTTGGGATTCATGGCGTTATTCAATGATGTGTGACTGCTCGCATCATGCACGCCTCTTGGCTCACGTCGTGAGCTTGGTATCAAACTAACCGCTTTCGCCCCGCAGGATCGCCCAAAGTTGCGCACCCAGAACGGGGTCATCTTGCGTGACTTTGTCTGCCAAATCTTCAAAGACCTTGCGCTGTCTGGCCCGGTCTGCGTCGGTCATGGGGCGGTCCTTTAAAAATACTGCTGGCATCTCTTCATCCAGATCGTCGTCGGTAAAGCAACTGCCGTCTTTACACATTTTTGGTACCTCCGCACGGACAGTCTTTGAGGACGCCAAGACGGACCCATAAACGATGTAAAGCGAGTATGGCTACGCGCTGCTGGGCGACAGCAAGGCGCTGCATCAAAAGTTCGGGGACTGGTTTTTTTGGGGTCATAGGCAATTGAAGTTGAAAATAGAAAAAGCCGCTGGTCAAGCGGCTTGCTGCGGTGGTTGTGAATTCCCATTTTACCAAAGCTTATACTTTTTGTCAGATATTTGCATTGTCAATACCTAAAGTTCATTGCACTGCGCTGAAATCAGCAACTTAATCTTGGGACGGAAACGCATTTTCCAAAGCCTCTTCAATCCACTGGTTGGACTGTGTACTGATTTGCGCCAATTCTTCTACATCGAGAACTGGAACAACTTTGCAAGTCAACCACGGGGCAAACTTCGTGACAAATGAAGCCACTGTTCGAGGGTCGCTGGTTTCGCAATGCAGATAACCACTTTCATTCTCTAACGTGTGCACAAAAGCCAGAATATTGAAACCTTCCTCAGGCTTCCATTGGTTAAAGACGGCGATAAGCGCAGTATCGCTTTCCAAGTAGTCTTCAAAATTCAGACCTTCAAGCCTGATCTTGTATTCGATCATGTATTTCATGTTATCTCCTAGGATTCATTGGGAGCCAAAGTCAATTTGACGTTATTCATTTAACGAGTTGAATGGGACCATCGTGACCTCATTCAACTTTATCTTTTTGTTTTTTAAATAGGCAATTGGCGCGCTAGATTGCTGCGAACCCAACTGCTCAGACCGCTGGCGGTGGCTTTCATTGACCAAGCTTGAAAGGCTGGATCGGCATTGATAGCATCTGTACACTTGCCATAAGCTTCGTAGCTGTCAAAGCGCGTGGCAAACACCATGTTGCCAATTTCACCGGCTGAAACAGTCCAAACAGAAACTTCTGCGCCGTGCTTGCGCCAAATTACTGCGGCCTCAGTGACGATTGCCACCATTTTGGCCATGTCTGCGCCCGGATTCGGTTTAAATACGGCTTGAGAAATCATTTGCGGCATATTGTCATCCTTGGTTTATGTCACCGCACTTCAACGTAAAGCACGGTGATCAATTTAGCGCCTTTGAATTTTCAATAGATACAGGTCAAGCCAGTTAATCGATAACGTTTACCCTTGGTATATCGCACTGTGTTTTTGCGAGAAGTAAATTTTTATTCAAACGTAGATTTATCACTTACGCAGAAGGGTAAACACCCAGTGACGGCCAATAGTGGTCGTGTGCTAATAACTAATCTCTGGGCCGTATTGCACTTAATTAAGGAAAATCCATGTTCAAAGCCACCATCATGTACCCCCCTACACCCAGCGGACGTTTTGACATGAGCTATTACATCGAAAAGCACATGCCGATGGTGAAAAGCAAAATTGGCGCTTCTTGTGTTGGCTTCACAGTCGAGTCTGGAATTGCAGGCGGTGCGCCAGGCTCAGCTGCTCCCTATGTTGCAATCGGGGCATTGTTGTTTGAATCCATAGAAGTCTTTGGCGCAGTCATGGCTGCGCACGGCGGCGAGATCATGGCCGACATTGCCAACTACACGGACTCACAACCCGTGATGCAAATCAGCGAAGTCAAGGTGGGTTAAAGCTTTAATTTCAAACCACCTTCAAAGTCAAGCCCACGAGAGGCAACTGGTATTGACTTTGCCAAACTTGTCCTGCAACCAAAGGCCAAGCGTCTGTCCAAGTTCCCGTGGTGATCACGTCACCCGCCTGAACATCGGGTGCGCCAGGGCAATTTCGTAGCGCCTTCATAAAGTGCAGCAGCGCCATCAAAGGGCTGTCCAGCACGTTAGACGCCGCACCCTTCTCTACGCTCTGTCCAGCTTGCATCAATTCAAGCGACATGCCCGCGAGCATCGTGTGCAAAGCTTCACCGGTGCTCGCTACATCCGTCACTTGCAATGACTTGCCCACCACCAGATGTGCATGCAAGCCACTGTCTGTCACGGTATCTGCCACTTTGAACTTCCAATCAGAAGCGTGCGATTGAACCACCTCGAAGCCACTGGCCATCCATTCGATCGACTCAAACAAACTTTGCACTGTTAAATCGGCTGGTGGTGTGCAACGCAGACCAAACACCAACTCGGGCTCCAGCCTGGGCTGGCACATGCGTGAAATGTCCACGCTGCACTCGCCCACTTCATTGGCCATGCTGAGGGTGGTGTTCCACACCGTGCCCCAAATAGGCTCAAACACCTGATACCGCTCCCAAATGCTGCGGTTGGTAAATCCAATCTTGAAGCCTCGCGGCTGTTCACCCCGAGCGACACGCAACTGCCGCACTTGCAAAGCGGTTTGGTAAGCTTGAGCCGAATCTGCTGGAATGCTGGCCAACGAACCGTCCGGCCAAAGCTTTCCTTCGTCAATGTGCTGCAAAAGTGTTTCCGGTGTCATACGGCTTTTCCTTCGTCATGAAGGTCGAATCATAATTGTTGAAAGCCCAAAAGTGATGTAATTGTGCTCAGATAAACCGCACCTCAAAGCAAAGACCTCTCCCGTGCACGACACCATTCCCCTCTTCCCTCTCTCAAACGGCCTGTTTCCCGATGGCATGCTGTTGCTTCAAATTTTTGAAGTACGCTACCTCGACCTTATCAAGCGATGCCACCAACAGCAACAGCCTTTTGGCGTGGCATGGATTCAAGAAGGCAGCGAAGTTCAAGTGCCCGGCCAAGTTCCTAAGCTGCATAAACTGGGCTGCTTGGCACACATCAGAGAGCTTGCGCAAATTCAACCCACATTGTTTCGCATTGTGTGCCAGGGCGGTTTGCGCTTTGAATTGCAAGATGTGCAACCCGGGCCTTATGGCGTGTGGCAAGGCGGCGTGACTTATCTGCCACAAGATCCAGAAGTCGAAGTGCCCGCCGCCATGCAAGCCCACGCGGATCGGCTTGGCAAAGTTATCGCATCGGCTCAGCAACAAGGTGTCATTGACAAACTGCCTATCTTTGCCCCTTACCAATTGGACCAATGTGGATGGCTGGCCAACCGATATGCGGAGGCTATGCCCATTAGCTCGGAGCTCAAACTGCAACTCCTGAGTGAGTTAGATCCTTTGAAACGACTGGAATCTGTCACTCGCTTACTGCAGGAACCTTGATCCATTCGACTTGGATCTTAAGTTTTTGTCAAGCGCTGTTCACGCATAAGCCTGCTCAGCAATTTCAAGTCATGTCGCCAAGATCACAGCCTTTGGTGAGGTGCATCCGTTAGTATTTTCAGCATGAAAACACCCGCAGCACCCCATCCCGTTGTAAATGATCAAATCATTACCCTCGATGCAGTCATCATTGGTGCGGGTTTTTCAGGCATGTACCAACTGCTCAGCTTGCGTGACAAACTGGGCATGCAGGTCAAAGTCTTGGAGGCCGGTGACGGCGTGGGTGGCACGTGGTACTGGAATCGCTACCCCGGCGCGCGTTGCGACTCGGAAAGCCATTCGTACATGTTCTATTTCTCCAAAGAGCTGGTGAACGAATGGGCTTGGACTGAACGCTATCCGCAGCAACCGGAAATCTTGCGCTACCTGAACCATGTGGCTGACCGCTTCGGTCTGCGGTCGGATATTTTGCTCAACACGCGCATGAGTTCTGCCCACTTTGACGCCGCCACGAACCGTTGGCATGTGTACACCGAGCAAGGTCAGCATTTTGTCGCGCCTTTCTTGATCACGGCCGTGGGTTGTCTGTCCTCCGCCAACGTGCCTCAAGTGCCTGGCCTGAATGATTTCAAAGGCCAGTGGCATCACACGGGACAGTGGCCTCATGAAGGGGTGGACTTTACGGGCCAGCGTGTCGGGGTGGTGGGCACGGGTTCTACAGGCATTCAAACCATTCCCGTGGTTGCGGCACAGGCCCAGCACTTGACGGTCTTTCAGCGAACAGCAAACTACAGTATTCCGGCGCGCAACGCGCCGTTATCAGAGGAATTCAAGCGATTTGCCAAGGACCATGCTGATGGCATTCGCCACATCATGAACACCAATACCAATGGTCACCCGTTCAGGATGGTCAACCGCTCCGTCACAGCAACTTATCCTGCCGAGCGTGAGGCCATCATGGAGACGGCCTGGATCAAAGGGGGGCTCGAATTTCGTGCGGCGTTCAATGACACCTTGCTCAACCCTGAAGCCAATCAGTTGGTGGCTGACTTTATCCGGAAAAAGATACGTCAAATTGTTGTAGACCCTGAGGTTGCAGACATGCTAAGCGACATCGATCACCCCTTTGCTGCCAAACGCCCACCTGTGGATTCGAATTATTTCGAGACCTATAACCGTGACAATGTGAGCTTGGTTAATTTGCGTGCCACGCCCATCGAGCGCATCACGGCCACCGGCATTCAAACCGCGCAGGCCGAGTACCCCTTGGACATCCTTATTTTTGCCACCGGTTTCGATGCCATGACCGGCTCTTTGCTCAAAATGGACATTCAAGGCCGCGATGGTCACCAGCTCAAAGAGGATTGGCGCGATGGACCGCGCAACTACTTAGGCCTGCAAGTACCCGGCTTTCCCAATATGTTCACCATCACGGGCCCGGGCAGCCCTTCTGTGCTGTGCAACCTGCCACCGGCCATTGAGCAGCATGTCAACTGGATCACCGAATGTATTCGCATGCTGCGCGACAAAGGCCTTCAGCGTATTGAAGCCAGCGAACAAGCCAGCGATGGTTGGTGCGAAGAAGTGAACAAGGCCGCTAACGCGACACTGTTGGCGCAGGTCAAACACTCTTGGTACTTGGGCGCGAACGTGCCAGGCAAACCGCAGGTGTTCATGCCTTATGCGGGTGGCTTTGCGCGGTATACCGAAATTTGCAACCAGGTGGTCAGCGACAACTACCGCGGCTTTGAATTGAGCGCTTGAAGTGTGTGACCCAGCGTCCGGTCTTTTAGCGCATCAAAATCCCGCCATTGGCGTCCAAAATGGCGCCTGACATGAAAGATGCACCAGGGGAAACAAGGAACCATGCCCGTATCGATCAGGGCCGACAAGTTGGGGTGGCTGGCAACCAAATCCTCAACCTGTTGGCGCTGCGTGACATCGCAGGCTTGGACCGCTTGAATACCGGGTAAAGAATCAGCAAGAAGGCGCAACGCATCAGAGACGTGTAAATCGGTCAACACCAATTGAGCACCCAGGCCACTGCAGAGCTTGGTTGCGGCAGTGCCAATACCCCCAGCAGCGCCTGTGATCAGCAGCGTGGTGCCTTCCAGAGAGTGCGGTGCACGTTGCTGCTTCATGGCTTATACAGACAGGTAGCGTTGTTTGATGTCGCTGTTGGCATTGAGTTCACGGATGGTGCCCACAAACACATCAGCCCCTTTGTCAATGACCACGGCCCGATCGGCCAGTCCGAGACAAAAGTGCAAGTTCTGTTCGGCCAATACGATGGTGGTGCCCACTTTACGTAAAGCCTCAATCAGATCGCCAATTTTTTGCACCATGATCGGCGCCAGTCCTTCGCTGGGTTCGTCCAACAAAAGCACGTTGGGGTTGCCCATCAAGCTGCGGCCCACCGTCAGCAACTGTTGCTCGCCACCAGAGAGTTGTCCTCCCAATCGGTTTTTTAAGGGCGCCAGCAAAGGCAGCATGTCATAGACACGCTCCAAGCTCCAGTCATCGACTCCATCAACCCCCGGTTTAACGGCAATCAGCAAATTGTCCTGCACACTCAGGTCTGGAAATATTTGCCGATCCTCCGGCACAAAGCCAATGCCTGCTCTCGCAATCAAATGCGATGCCCGGCCTTGCACCGGTTTGCCGTGCAAGATCACCTCGCCATGACGAGCAGGGATCACGCCAGCCATGGCCTTCAGTGTGGTGCTTTTGCCCGCACCATTGCGGCCCAGCAAAGCCAGGGTTTCACCCTTGTGAACGCTGAGCGACATCTTGAACAGCACTTGGCTGCTGCCATAAAACACATCCAGCCCTCGGGCCTGTAAGACAACTTCAGTCATGGTGAACCTCCCGCGGCCTGCCCAGGTAGGCTTCAATCACGGCGGGATTGTTGCGAATTTGCTCGGCATTGCCTTGGGCCAATAACTTGCCATATGACAGCACATGGATGTGTTGCGAGATTCTGAACACAATGTCCATGTCGTGCTCAATCAGCACCACTGTCAAACCACCTTTTTCCCAAAGCGCATGCACCGTTTCAATCATCTGCTCCCGCTCTTCGGGGCCCATGCCGGCCACCGGTTCGTCCAGCAAGAGCACTTTAGGCTTGAGGACCAAGGCCAAAGCAATGTCCAGTAACTTTTGGTCGCCGTGCGACAAGTTGCCACTGACCACTTGCGCTTTGGGTGTGAGGCCCAGTTGGTCCATCACTTCATAGGCGCGGTCACGGGTTTGCAGAAGAGGAAATCGACCCGTCATCTGAGTGGATTTGCCCAAGGGCGAGAGCAAAGCACCGCGCAAAGATTCTTCAACCGTCAGTGATTTGAAAAGCTTGGCCACTTGGAACGCGCGACCGATGCCTTTGCGCACGATGTCACTGCCGGAGCGACCCACAATGTTTTCGCCATCCAATTCAATGCGGCCCGAATCAGCCGGAATGGCGCCGGAGATGAGATTGAAAAAAGTGGTTTTGCCCGCGCCGTTGGGGCCAATCACTGCGCTTAACGATTCTTTGGGGAAATGAATGGAGACGTCTGAAGTCGCCACCACGCCGCCAAAGGATTTACAAAGATTATCGATTCGAAGCATCGTGCATGGGTTCCGAAGTTCAGGTCAAGGCTTGCGATGAGGGCACGCCCCCGTAAGTCATCCAGCTCGCGCCAGCCAACCAGCCCGCATCCACTGGCAAGTTGATGCCCGTGATGGCTCTGGCGGCGTCGGACAACAAGAAACCCACGGCATCAGCGACTTCAGAGACCTCCACCAGTCGCCCCATGGCCGCTTGCGAAGTCATAGCGTCTGTATTGCGATCCCCGCGGGCAATAGCAGCTTGCAAGGCGGCTGTCAGCACATAACCGGGTGACACTGCATTCACGCGCACGCCCGAGCGACCCCACTCCCCTGCCAGGCATTGGGTGATGGACAGCACCGCCGCCTTGGCCGGTGCGTAGGCATGCAGGGGCACGGAACGGGTGGCTGTGATCGAGGCGATATTGACGATGGCGCCTCGTCCACGCTGGACCATCGCTTGGCCAAAAACCACACAGGACAAATAAGTGCCACGCTGATCCACCGCGATGACGCGGTCCCACTCTTGCATGCTCAATTGGTCAGGGGGCAAACGACGCTGCAAAATCCCGGCGCTGTTGACCAGTGCGGTGACAGGGCCGTGTTGCTTTTCAATGGCTACGGCCACGTCACGCAGGGCTTGGTCGTGGGTCACATCGCATTCATAGTTGCCAGCCACTTGGGGGCCCGACTTGTCTGACTGCCAAGCACCGGGCATGTCCACCACCACCACTTGGTCGCCGCGCTTGAGCAAATGCTGCACACAGGCAGCGCCAATCCCACTGGCCCCGCCGGTGACGACACTGATGCCGACCGGCTTCATGATGCTCGCCCCGAACGCTGGAGCCATTGCCAACCCTGAACCACAAAGTCTGTGATGCCCCGTTTGAAACCCAATGCAAAGACCAGCACCACCAGTCCCAGCGCCAGGCCATGGTATTCGGTGGTTCGGGTGATCACATCGTTGAACATCAGCAACAGGGCCGAGCCGACCAAGGGCCCCAGAAAGACATTGACGCCGCCCATCATGATCATGAACACGGCTTCGCCAGACATGGTCCAGTAACTGAAGTCAGGGAATGCACCAGACACAAACAAGGACATCAACACGCCACCCACGCTGGCAAAAACACCCGCCAAGATGAAGGCATAAAGTTTGACACGCCACACATGGATTCCCAGAAATTGAGCGCGGTCGGCGTTGTCACGCACCATGCGCAGGGTGTAGCCAAATGGTGATTGCAGTATGTAGCGCATGAGCAAAAAGCACACCACCCCAACGAATGAGGCAAAGGCATATAAATCAGTGGTTTGGGCTAAATTCAAACCCAGAAAAGGCGGTCGAGGAATACCCCCTGTCAAGCCTTGGTCACCACCAGTCAAAGTGGTCCAGGTCAGGATGATGCTGTGAAACAGCATCTGGAAAGCCAGGGTGAGAAATGAGAAATAAATTTCTTTCAGCCGAACACAGATGGCGCCAATGACCAAGGCCACCAAGCCTGAAAAGACAATCGCCACCAGCATGGCGGTAGGAATGCCCATGCTGGTTTTTTGCAGTGTCAATGCAAAAGCATAGGCACCGCTGCCAAAAAACATGGAATGACCAAAAGACACCATGCCACCGTAGCCGACCAACATATTGAGTGAAGTAGCAAAAATACCCAATGCGGCCAGTCGAATGACAAAGTCCAATGCAATGCGCGAAGGGGTCAGTATCGGGATGAGCAGCAAGAGAGCCAAAACCACCGCCCCCAAAGCCATTTCTTTGGTAAAAGCGTGGAGTTTCATGAGCGTGTCTCCTTGCCCAACAAGCCGCTGGGTTTGAGCACCAAAATCAAGACCATGGCCAAAAACATGATGCCTTCGACAAACAGCGGAAAACCAATCGAGCCAAATGAGCGAACCAACCCAATCAACAAAGCGCCAACCAAGGCACCGCTGACCGAGCCCATGCCACCGATCACCGTCACGATGAATGACTCAATCAGGATGGAAAAACCCATGCCTGGTGACATGGAACGCACCGGTGCGGCCAAACCACCCGCCATACCTGCGAGCAACCCCCCAAAGGCAAATACACAGGCATAAATCAAACTCGTGTTCAAGCCCAGGGCCGAAGTCATGGTTGGATTGTGTGCGGCAGCGCGCACCACTTTGCCCAAACGTGTTTTGGCCAAGATGTACCAAAGCACCAGAGCAATCAAGCCTGCCGCCGCAATCAAATACAGATAGAACACGGGCACGATGCCACCCCCGATGAACAACGGCGGGGCCTCGAAAGCGGCCGGCATACCCATGGACTGGAATTCAGGCCCCCAAATGATTTTCACCACATCGTCAAGGATCAGAATAAAGGCATAGCAGACCAGCAATTGCATCAACACATCAGCGTTGTACACACGGCGCATGAAAAAACGCTCAAAGACCAACCCGAATAAGCCGACACCCAAACCAGCCGCCAAGGTGGCCAGGATGTAGCTGCCTGTGAAGCGATAGGCCGACAAGGCGATGTAGGCGCCCAGCATGTAAAAGGAGCCATGCGAAAAGTTGATGACACCCAGAACCCCGAAAATCAAGGTCAGGCCCGCCGCAACGAGAAACAAAAGCGCACCGACAATCAAGCCTGTGCTGCTTTGTGTCACGATGCAAGAGACTGAACTCAGGCATTCAAGCAGTGCTGTCGGGTCCAAGGTTTGACTCCGTGCGGCTGGGCTTCAAGCCCAACCTTTGCGCTTTTTCCATTCCAACTCCAACTCGCTGATCTGCTTCCAACTGCCCATGTTGGGTTTGGCCATGAACGGCTCTTTGGTGTCCAAAGTACCCCAGCCCACGGCGTAATCCACAACCGTGTTGTCCTCGGCCCGCATGGTCAGCTTGCCATTGGTGCCAAAAGGCGAGTCGATGGTCAAACCTCGCAGGGCCTCGGCCACTTTTTTACCATCGCTACTATTGGCTTTCTTCATGGCTGCCGTCAAGAACTGCATACCTGCCGCGTTTTGCCAAGACCAATTGAGTGGCAACTCTTTGTTTTTAGCGGTGTACTCGTTGGACCAATTGGTGTTGGCCGTTGTATTGGGAAAATTCTTGAGGTAACGGTTGCCGGAATGCAGGTTCTGAGGCACGTTTTTCACGGCAGTCAGCACCGCATAGTCGGCCATGTTGACTGCAAAAAATTGCCGATCTTTGAGCAGTGCGTAAATATTGGCCTGATCGATGAAGGAGGTCAGGTCGCCACCCCAGATGCAGGAGTAGATGGCCTGTGGTTTGCCTTGCACCAAGCGGGTGATGGATTCGCTGTAATCGGGCTGGAACAACTTGGGCCAAACTTCACCGATCACTTCGATGTCTTTGTTAAAGTACTTCAGGTACTCGATGAATTCATCTGTCGTGTCACGTCCATAAGCGTAGTCTGGCGACACCGTCATCCAGCGCCTCAAGCCTTTTTCTTTGGCCACTTGCGCGGCATAGGCGCCACCCACAACGGCATCGTGAATGCCTTGGCGTGCACAGCGAAAGGCCGTGGGCACGCGGAGTTTGGGGTCGGCTGTTAAAGAGGACGTTTCAGAGCAGGTATGGATGACCAGTACACCCAAATCGCGGGCCACTTCGTGGACAGCGAAAGAGCCTGAGGACGCTTCGCCATCGAAAATCATTTCGCAGCCATCTGCGGTCACCAATTCGCGGGCCACACGAGAGGCCTCTTGCGGAGAGCCTTTGGAGTCGCGAATAACCAACTCGATCTTGCGACCATTCAATCCCCCGGCCGCATTGAATTTGTCAACTTCCATCTTGGCCGCACTCGTCGCGGACATGCCCAACATGGCCACGCGCCCCGACAAAATGGTCGGCATACCGATTCGGATGGGTTTGTTTTGTGCCAAAGAGATGGCCGGCATACCCAAGCTGGAAAGTCCAGCCAAGGCGCCTGCGCCTTTCAAAAGTTGGCGACGGCCTTGCGAGGCTTGAACGGGGGAGTGAGTCATGTTCGTGATCTCCAGTAAAGGTTGGAACGCTTTCACTATCACGAGTAGTCGCCAAGTTGTCATTGGTGAGAACACTATATAAGACACGAGCGCGACAGGTCTTCAGGCAAATCCCTCCCCCCACTTTTCCTTTCATTAACAGGGTGTCGCCTTGGCTTTAAGCCC
Source organism: Comamonadaceae bacterium (assembly GCA_947373105.1). Lineage (GTDB taxonomy): Bacteria > Pseudomonadota > Gammaproteobacteria > Burkholderiales > Burkholderiaceae_C > Limnohabitans_A. Next base: position 42,149 of record CANBWK010000014.1, read on the forward strand.
CATTGACGTCTTCATTTATAAGCTTGGAATGCGCAAGTTCAGCATTCATAAGAAAGGCACTCCATGACGCACAATAACCAAGATGCTGACGACCAGGCCCTGGTCCAGCGCGTGCATGACTTTGTTCGCGACACCATCATCCCTTACGAAAAGGATGCGCGATGCACGTCGCACGGCCCCACTGAGGGCCTGCGTAAAGAGCTGAATCAATTGGCACGTGAGGCTGGCCTGTTGTCAGTCCATGTGGAAAAAGAATGGGGCGGTGCGGGACTGAATCAATCCCAGCGCGCCTTGGTGTTTGAAGCTGCGGGCTACTCTGTGCTGGGGCCAATTGCCATGAACTGTGCAGCGCCTGACGAAGGCAATATGCATCTATTGAGCCATGTGGCCACTGCGCAGCAAAAAGAAAAGTACCTCAAGCCGCTCGTCGCCGGGACCTATCGATCCTGTTTTGCGATGACCGAGCCCAAGCCAGGCGCAGGATCCGACCCCGGCCAACTCAGCACCACCGCTGTATGGGATGGAGAAGCTTATATCGTCAGCGGGCACAAATGGTTGATCACTGGCGCCGTCGACGCAGGCTTTATGATTTTGATGAGCCAGGTGGTCGAGGGGGAACACACGGTGGGTGCCACCCTGTTTCTGGTCCCCCTGCCCCACCCTGCAATTCGCATCACCCGTTTGATTGATTCCATGGACGCCTCCTTCACAGGAGGACATGCCGAAATCGCGATCGATAAACTGCGTTTACTGCCCAGCGATATCTTGGGCGAAGTGGGCAAAGGATTTCGCTACGCGCAGGTTCGCTTGGCACCAGCGCGCTTGACGCATTGCATGCGTTGGCTAGGCGCCGCTCAGCGCGCGCATGACATTGCGGTGACCTACGCCAATGAGCGCACAGCCTTTGGCATGACCATCGGGCAGCACCAGGGTATTGGATTTCAGCTGGCAGACAATTTCATGGACCTGCATGTGGCCCGTTTGGTGACCCGCCATGCCGCGGCCGTATTGGACCAAGGCCACAAAGGCTCGCTGGAGTCGAGTCGGGCCAAGGTGATTGTTTCAGAGGCCTTGTACCGGGTAGCCGATCGATGTGTGCAGGTATTGGGGGGCATGGGTTTGACCACGGACACGGCGATTGGCCAAATATTCCGGGAATTGCGGGCATTTCGAATTTACGATGGCCCGTCTGAAGTTCACCGTTGGTCCATGGCACGCAAAATCCTATCCGCCAGTGGCGTCAAAGCATGAAGGCTATAGCCCAACGCATTTTTTAACGACTTGCAATCAAGACCCAACAAGC
>CANBWK010000015.1 GCA_947373105.1 Comamonadaceae bacterium
CACAACAAGCCTGTCCGCTTGGAGGACATCTGCTTCGAATGAGGCATCGGTAATGTGTTTGATCAGTTCGCTGGCCATGGCCTGTTCCTTGTGTAGTTGCGACTAAGAGACTTATATGAAGACTTCCTCTATTTTGACAGAAACCCGCCTTTCTGGTTGGACTGTGTTTTTAACGGCATATCCCCAGTGCAAATGATCTCTTTGGACTCAGCTTTGGCATCTTCCCCAACTTGGGAGGTCGATGTCGCGGTGATCGGAGGCGGGCCTTCAGGCCTGATGGCTGCTGAGGTGCTCTCGGCCCTGGGGGTATCGGTTCACTTGTTCGATGCCATGCCCTCCGTGGGGCGTAAATTTTTGTTGGCGGGTCGCGGTGGATTGAACTTGACCCATGCGGAGCCTTGGGAGGCTTTCGTGGGGCGTTTTGGTGACAAGGCCGAGGCCGTAAAGGATTGGTTGGATCAGTTTGGCGCTGAGCATGTGCGGGCTTGGGCGAAAGAGCTGGGTATTGAGACTTTTGTTGGCTCCAGTGGGCGTGTATTCCCCTCTGAGATGAAGGCCGCACCCTTGTTGCGTGCTTGGCTGCACCGCTTGCGTCATGCGCAGATGCCCGTGAAGTTTCACATGCGCCACCGTTGGGTGGGGTGGTCCGACGATGGATGGGTGTTTGAGACAGCGCAAGGGCGAGTGCAGGTCAAGTCCAAAGCCATTGTGCTGGCCTTAGGTGGTGGGAGTTGGTCTCGGCTGGGGTCTGATGGGGCGTGGGCGCCCAGGTTGCAACAGCGGGGTATTCAAGTGGAATCATTGCAGCCCGCTAATTGTGGTTTCGATGTGGTGGGACGCAGTGGGCAAGGTTGGACAGATCATTTCAAAAGCAAATTTGCAGGACAACCTTTCAAGACAGTCGCTATTCGATGGGTTGATCTGAATGGGCATTCGCACCATCGACAAGGTGAGTTTGTAGCGACCGGTACCGGTGTGGAAGGCAGCTTGATTTACAGCGCAGCCAAAGATCTGCGTGAAGCAGGTCTGCGAGACGGTCAAGCCCATTTTGAGTTGGACCTGTTGCCCGACAGAACCCTCGAGTTTGTTCAAGCTGCGGTAGCGCACCCGAAGGGGTCACGAAGTTTGTCATCGCATTTGAAGAGCCGATTGGGATTGGAGGGGATCAAAATGGCGCTGCTTTACGAGTTGCTTGATACCGCTCATTTGCAAAATTCGCAAAGCTTGTCACAGGCCATCAAGTCACTGCCAGTGCGCTTATTGAGGACACGCCCCCTGGATGAAGCGATCAGCACGGCCGGAGGGGTTGCTTTGTCAGAAATGGACGCCCAATTGATGCTCCACAAAATGCCGGGCGTTTTTTGTGCGGGTGAAATGTTGGACTGGGAGGCGCCAACGGGAGGCTATTTACTCACTGCCAGCATGGCCAGTGGTCATCGGGCAGGCCATTCTGTGGCGCAATGGTTGGGTCAAGCCCAGAAAATTATTTCCGAATGAACTCAATCTTGCCAATGATCACTTCGCCTTGCACATTGCGTTCCAGGGAGATCACTGCATCGCGGCCTTGAGCAGCATCGAAAATCAAATCCGACTTGATTTGAGCCAGATTTTTGACGCTGTTGAACAAGGTACCCAGCAAACTGATCAGGAAGAAGGGGTCTTTGGGGGTGATTTCGTTGGGTGGCGGGTTGACTCTGACCGCACCACCGGAGCGTTCAACCGCAGAAAGCCATTTTTGCAGACGCTCGGGAACTTGGTTGGGGCTGACTTTTTCGTAAAAAGCGACATTCACGGTCTTGAATGATGCGCCTAGGGAGCTCGATAAATCCCGGTCAAATTTGGGCAGGTCGACAAAACTCACTTGGGGAGAGGCGGGAGTTGCAGCAGCAGAAGGGGCCAGAGGCACTGTGCTCGCACATGAACTCAAGAGCAGTGCCATTGTCAATACGCAAGTTTGAAATTTCATGCATGTCGCCCAAAATGTGAGGTGACGAGCCTTGACCCCGGCACTGGCTCTACAGTTAGAGCTGCTTGGTTCCCCACCTGACTCGGTTGGCCGCTTCACCATGCGGGAAGGCCCGTCACCGTCTATTGTAGGGCAAGACATGAAGATGGGTGGGCTTAAGCCGATAGAATCTAGCGCATGTCTTACCTTGTTCTTGCCCGAAAATACCGTCCGCGCAATTTCACCGAATTGGTGGGGCAAGAGCATGTCGTCCAAGCCTTAACCAATGCCTTGGTTCAGCAACGCCTGCACCACGCCTATTTGTTCACGGGTACGCGGGGTGTGGGCAAAACCACGGTTTCGCGTATTTTGGCCAAATCGCTCAACTGCCAAGGCGCAGATGGGCAGGGGGGCATCACTGCCAAGCCCTGTGGCGTGTGTCAAGCCTGCCGCGACATTGATTCAGGTCGATTTGTAGATTACACAGAGCTCGATGCAGCCTCGAACCGAGGGGTTGACGAAGTGCAAAGCTTGTTGGAGCAAGCGGTCTATAAGCCAGTACAAGGGCGCTTTAAAGTCTTCATGATTGATGAAGTGCACATGCTCACGAACACCGCATTCAATGCGATGCTCAAAACCCTGGAAGAGCCGCCCGAGTACCTGAAGTTTGTGTTGGCCACGACCGATCCTCAAAAGGTGCCTGTCACAGTCTTATCGCGTTGCCTGCAATTCAATTTGCGACCCATGGCGCCAGAGACTGTATTTGAGCATTTGACCCAAGTGCTGGCGCAAGAAAATTTACCCGCAGAGCCATTGGCTTTGCGCATGCTGGCACGCGCAGCCCGAGGCTCCATGCGGGATGCATTGAGCTTGACGGATCAGGCCATTGCTTTTGGCAACGGTCAATTGCAAGAAGCCACTGTGCGACTCATGCTTGGCAGTGTGGACCGGGGACACGTACTGAGCTTGATCGATGCACTTGACCGTTCTGATGGGGCTGAAATCGTCTCTTTGATTGATGCCTTGCGCCGTAATGGCCTGTCTGCAGCTTCTACCCTGGAAGACATGTCCATGGTGCTGCAACGTATGGCCGTGATACAAGCCGTGCCCAGCATGATTGAGGATGAAAGCGATCCTGATGCAGCACAGATCACCAGCTTGGCAAGAGGTATGGCCGCGGATGAAACACAGTTGTTGTACAGCCTTTGTTTGCATGGCAGGGGGGAGCTTGGATTGGCGCCAGACGAGTACGTGGCTTTGACCATGATTTTGTTGCGCTTGCTGGCTTTCAAGCCTGGCGCCATGACGCACACGCCGGCTGAAAAAAAAAGTCCGCGAACACCCCCCTCGTTGACACCTGAACCTGCTGGGGAAAAGCCAGCGGATGGCCCTCCACCGTGGGTCGATCTGGATGAAGAGGAGCCCTATGTGGCCGAACTGCCCGGTGATTCCGAGACGCAAACACCCCCCTTTCAAATTCTGAAAGTACGCGAAAGCACTGAGCCGACAGAGCGCACTTCACATCGGCGAGAGACTGTCAATTCGCAAGATGTGGTGGACTTAACGCCGACGCCTGAAGGTGATTTTTGGAATGCCGTGGTCAGGAATATGGTCGACAAAGAACTGATCAATGCCTTGGTTCGTGAATTGGCTTTGCAATCTCAATTGATAGCCAGAAATTCGGACCGTTGGCATCTCAAGCTGGAGCGCGAGTCACTGAACCAAGCGATGGCGCGCGAAAGGCTGAAGGCGGCGCTTGCAACCCTTGGGCATGCCGTGGAATTGGATTTTGAGTTCGGTAAAGTGACCGACAGCCCTTTGTTGCGCCACACGGTTGCGCTGAATGAAAAACAGTGGGCTGCCCAAGACTTGATTGAAAACGACCCGATGGTCCAAGAATTGATGCGGGACTTTGGCGCCAAAATCGTGCCCGGCAGCGTCAAACCCATTTAATTCCATCCCCACACTACATCTCGATTTAAAGGAAGCAAACCATGTTCAACAAAGGTCAACTCGCTGGACTCATGAAGCAAGCTCAAGCGATGCAGGACAACCTGAAAAAAGCGCAAGATGAATTGGCGTTCATTGATGTTGAAGGTGCATCGGGCGGGGGCTTGGTCAAGGTCTTGATGACCTGCAAACACAACGTCAAACGCGTGACCATTGACCCCAGTTTGCTGGCGGATGACAAAGACATGCTGGAAGACTTGGTGGCCGCTGCAATGAACGATGCAGTTCGTTTGGCCGAAGAAACTTCGCAACAAAAGATGGGCAAATTGACTGCCGGTTTGCCGGCAGGCATGAAGCTGCCTTTCTAAGCGATGTCCGATGCGTACACGCTCGACGCGCTGACACAAGCGCTCAAGGGACTGCCAGGTGTAGGCATTAAATCTGCTGCCCGCATGGCTTTTCATTTGATGCAAAGGGACCGTGCCGCGGCAACTCGTCTTTCACGTGCCCTTCTGGAAGCCGTTGAGCGCGTGCGGCATTGCAGCAGGTGCCACACGTTTACCGAGTCAGAAGTTTGCTCAACTTGCCAAGATGCTGGACGTGATCACACGAAACTGTGCGTCGTGGAAACGCCAGCGGACCAGTCAGCCATTGAGCGTACCGCTTCATTCAAAGGCTTGTATTTTGTATTGATGGGTAAGCTGAGCCCCCTCGATGGCATTGGCCCTAAGGACATTGGATTGGCCAAATTGCTCGAGCGAGCGGTTGACGGTGAAGTCCAAGAGGTGATTCTGGCTACCAATTTCACAGCTGAAGGCGAAGCCACCGCCCATGTGATTGCAGAAATGCTCAAAAGCAAAGGTTTGCGCGTAACCCGACTGGCCCGCGGTGTGCCCGCGGGGAGCGAACTGGAGTACGTGGACTTAGGGACCATCGCCCATGCGCTGATTGACCGCCGTTGAGTGGTGCTTTTTAGGCGGAGCCCTAGTGCAAATCCATTAAGTAAAAACCCATTGCGTGAAAACCCGCTTGGGATGTTTCCTAATGCGCAATTGAATGGCCTTGATTAAGCTCAATCTCTCGACGTCATGGTGGCGTTCTGCATGGGAGTGATGGGTGAGCTTTACATTGAGAAGACGACAATTCAACTTGCTCACTGCAGCAGGATTGGTGAGCTCGACTTCAATGCACAGTGCAGGAACAGACTTTCAAAAGGTTCGAGTCGGCGTGTCGATGCGCAACAGCATGACCCATTTGCCCTTGGTCTTGGCGGATCAGCTGGGTTACTTTCGGCAAGCAGGGATCATCGTCGATTGGCATGATTTCGAGGCTGGTTCTTTCGCTCACCAAGCGCTTTTAAGTGGCCAAGTCGATGTCATCAGTGGTCAATTTGAGCAGGTCCTCGACTCGAACGATCGAGGGCATAAGCTGCAGGCTTTTGTGGTGCAGGGACGAACACCTCAGATCAGCTTGGGTATCGCCATGCGTCATTTGGCGAGTTACCAGACAATGTCGGATTTGAAACGTTTCAAAATTGGGATTTCTGCCTTGCATACAGCTACCCATGCGATGGCCAACGTGTGGTCACTCCAAGCGGGTGTGAGTCCCATGGAAATGCAATACGTCGAAGTTGGCAACATGATGACGGCGATGGATGCTTTGCGCAATGGCACTGTGGATGGGTTGAGCCACGTGGATCCCCTCATGAGCTGGTTGGAATACAAGAGGGATTTGCGCGTGGTGGCCGATACCCGCTCTGTGCAAAGCGCTCATCTGTGGTTGGGTGGGGCCTTGGCGTCGACGTGTCTTTATGCCAAAACTGACTTTTTAAATCTAAAGCCTGAGCTCATGCAGGGGATGACCGAAGGTGTCGTGCGGGCATTGCGGTGGCTCCTTACTGCGGGCCCAACGGATGTCCTGCGGGCCGTACCTCCCAATGTATGGCTGGGAGACCGGGCTTTTTACTTGGGTACGCTTGATAAAGTCCGCGACAGCTATTCCCCTGATGGCTTGTTCACGGATGAGTTGCTTCAAACCGCTTGGCGCAGTCGCGCGTTGCGCTTGGGTTTGCCACGTATCAATGCGGTAGACAGGACAGCCTTGCTGTTGTCATACACAAACGCAGCGGTTCAAAAAATAAAAAAACGTTCAATCGTTTAACGGCTTATTTTTTTGCGACGCTGACCACTTTGCCTTGATGCTTGGCAGGATGAGGGTTCACCCTGGTTGTTTTGACTGCCTGGGCTTTCCCCTTGTTGGTGTTCGAGGCCGCTTGGACTTGGTGTGTATTGTTGACCAAACCCTTGGCCATGTAACGGCCTTGCGTGGTGGGTATCAGTAAAACAATGGATTGTCCTGCCTTTAAAGGGGCATTCATGCTGAGCTTGTTCCAACTCATTAAATTGGCGACAGTGACCCCATTCTTGCTGGCAAACCCTGCCAAGGTATCTCCTTTTCGCGCTTTGAGGGTGATTCGTTTAAGAACCACTTCGGGTGAAAATGCCGCTTGTCCGTTGTCGGCCAAATGCTCCGTGACGTCAGCATCAAGTACCCCTTTACGGGGTACCAGTAAGGTAGACCCTGCTTTGATTAGCATCTTTTGTGGGATGTTATTCATGCTTCGCAATTGATCTTCAGGCATGCCAACGCGTCGCGCAGCCTCTGAAGTTTTCATGGTTTGCGGCGAGACCCAAGCGGTCCAACTGGCCAGACGGTTGTTGGGGTGATCGTTGAGATTGCGTTGAAAAATGTCGGCATTATCCCAAGGCAATAAGATTTCGGGGGTGCCTGCCGCAAGAATGACCGGGCGACTCATGGAGGGGTTCAGGGCTTTGAAATCGTCCAAGCTGATTCCTGCCAAACGGGCGGCCAAACTCACATCGATGTCTCGCGTTATTTTGACGTTCTTAAAGTAAGGGTGGTTCTGAATCAAAGGCAGCCTGGTATCGAACTTCTCAGGCTGATTGATGATGTTTTTGACTGCTTGCAACTTAGGGACGTAGTAACGTGTTTCGTTGGGCATATTCAGGTCGCTGTAGCTCAAGCCCAATCCAGCTGCTTTGTTCTTGGCCAAGGCGCGGCTCACACTGCCTTCCCCCCAGTTGTAGGCGGCCAAAGCCAAATGCCAGTCACCAAACATGCCATAGAGTTTTTGTAAATAATCCAGCGCCGCTCGGGTGGACTCCTGGATGCTTCGACGGTCGTCGCGGAAAATGTTTTGCTTCAATTCAAAATATTTACCTGTCGCGGGCATGAATTGCCACATACCAGCCGCCTTGGCTGAAGAGACGGCTTGAGGATTGAACGCGGACTCGATGAACGGCAGCAAAGCCAATTCGGTAGGCATGCGGCGGCTTTCCAGTTCCTCCACGATGTAGAAAAGATATTTGCGTGAACGTTCCGTCATGCGCAAGATGTAGTCCGGTTTTGAGGCATACCACTGCTCTCGGTCTTGAACCAGACTGCCTTCAAGGTTAGGCATGGCAAAGCCTAGCCGAATGCGTTCCCAAATATCTGCTGGAGGTTCTTGTTTGATCACGGCGACGGGTATCGCCGAGGCCACAGGGACAGCTTTGAGTGGCAGTGGCAGTGGCACGGGTGTCGTAACAGGCGCTTGTGGTTGGGCTTGAACTTCGGTTTCAGCTGTCGCAACGGGTACGGAAGGTTGCGAAGGTGCCACGCTGGCGCAACCTGTAAGCATCAGAAAAAGGGCAATTAGGCAGAGCCCATATTGAATTCGGATTCTGCGAGAGAGAAAAATTTGAGGGGTCATTTGAATTCGTTTTTCCACTGACGAAGTGCGGCGAAAACGGACGCATCGTCAAGTGATGTGGGGTGGTAGTTTTGCACAGAACCCCTTATTTTTTTTTGCCTGCTTCGTAAAAAAGGATTTATTTTTAATTCAATATCCATACGGGAGGGCAATGTGGGAATACCTTGGGCACGCAGGGCTTGGCAGTGGGCATCGTATTGGAGCAGCGCTTGATTAGAAGGATCCACGTGCTTTGCGAATCTCAAATTGCTGAGGGTGTATTCATGGGCGCAACAAACTTGGGAAGCGCCTGGCAGGGCGGACAGCCTGTCCAGCGAATTGAGCATTTGGGCGGCTGTACCTTCGAACAAACGACCACAGCCACCCGAAAACAAGGTGTCACCGCAAAACAAGATGGGGTCCATCCCCTGCGGCTGACTCCAATAAGCAATGTGACCACTGGTGTGGCCTGGCACATCATGGACATCAAAAGTAACGCCAGACCATGTGACGGTGTCGTCTTGTGACAAGGGAATAACGCCTTGGGGCATTTTCTCTTTGGCGGGGCCATACACTTTGGCGTTCGTTGCCGCGGTTAAAGCAGTCAGGCCTCCAATATGATCTGCATGATGGTGCGTGATTAAAATAAGGTCCAGTACCAGATCCAAGGTGGCTAACGCGTCCAATACGGGTTGTGAATCCCCGGGATCAACGACCAAGGCTTGGCCATTGTGGTGCAACAGCCAAATGTAGTTGTCTGAAAAAGCGGGCAGCGGAATAAGGTTCATGAGCAATCCTATTATAGAAACACACTTGGAACTCGCCAGCGAGGCCAGTTTAGCGGCCCAAGCGTGGGGACGATGGCTTTCAACGCCCCTCGGGCGTTATTTGAAAGAATGGGAACAGCCCGAGCTGGACAGGGCGGTGGTGGATATTTTTGGTTACCACGCTGTGCAATTGGACTGCCCAGAAATCAATGGTTTAGCAACGAACCGAATGCCACACCGTTGGCATATTCTTTCATCTTTTGAACCGTTGCAGGCGAAAGAAGGTCAGCCATTGATACCATGCGACCTTTTCGCAGATGGCGCTGCATTACCCTTTGAGGCAGCAAGTTTGGATTTGGCCGTTCTGCCGCATACCTTGGAGTTGTGCCAAGACCCGCACGCCACCTTGCGTGAGGTGGAGCGCGTTCTGGTGCCTGAGGGGCATCTTGTCATTACGGGAGTGAATCCAGTCAGTTTGTGGGGCTGGCATCAGCGTCGCACTGCACTTTACCAACGCTTTGGATGGGGACGCGGAAACAGTGGCGTGGTGGGTCAATTGATCGGCTATTGGCGGATGCGTGATTGGCTGCGTTTACTGGGTTTTGAAGTTCAAGTCAGTCGTTTTGGTTGCTGGCGACCCGCCCTACAAAACGCTCGTTGGCTGTCACGTTTTGCTTGGATGGACCTATGGGGGTCTCGTTGGTGGCCCATTTTGGGAGGGGCTTATATTTTGGTCGCCGTCAAAAGAGTCCCTGGTGCCCGTATGCTTGGGCGCTCTTGGAAAAAAGCGCCAACCAAGGTAAGCGGTGTCATTCCGGCTACGAACCGTCATCATTTCACGCCTATGAAAAAAGAGGGTATGGCGGTGAAAGAAGCAAGAAAGAAGTCATTTTGGATCACGTAGAAATTCACACCGACGGCGCCTGCAAAGGCAATCCTGGGCCTGGCGGTTGGGGGGTCCTGATGAAATCAGGCCGCCACGTTCGCGAGTTATGTGGCGGCGAACTAGGGACTACCAACAACCGCATGGAACTGATGGCCGTTATTCAGGCCCTGGGGGCACTTAAGCGGCCTTGCCACATTGTGCTGTATCTGGACAGTGAATATGTTCGCAAAGGCATCACCGAGTGGATTCATGGCTGGAAAGCCAAAGGTTGGCGGACGGCGGCTAAGCAGCCCGTCAAAAATGTGGATTTGTGGATGCAACTGGACGACGCGGTGGCCACTTCAGAGCATGTCATTGAGTGGCGATGGGTCAAAGGCCACGCAGGTGACCCCGGTAATGAGCGGGCCGATGCTCTGGCTAATCAAGGGGTAGAGAAGGTACTTGCGCAGGGCAGTTAAGAGGCTACAAATGGCCGTCAAACATCATGACATCGACCCATTCGCCAATTTGGGTTGTTTTTTGCTCATGATGCAGCACGATCAGCCCATTGGCTTGAACCATGGAGCTGAGCACGCCGGAACCTTGGTTGCCTGTGGTGATAACTTGTAATTCTCCTTTTGGACTGGTGCTCACAATGCCTCTTTGGTATTCGGTGCGCCCAGGTTTTTTACGTAACACTTCTTGACTGCGGGCTTTGAGCAAAGGCAAGGGTTGACGATGCATCCCCATCATGCGCTCTAGAGTTGGGCGAACAAATGCCAAAAAAGTCACCATCACAGCCACTGGATTGCCCGGCAAACCGAACAGCACGCAGGAACGGTCGGCTTGAGTAATTCGGCCCACCGCCATAGGGCGTCCCGGACGCATCGCGATGCGCCAAAATGCAACGTCGCCTAATTTCTTCATCATGGCTTTTGTGAAGTCAGCTTCACCCACGCTCACACCCCCGCTGGTGATAATCACGTCAGCTTGCATGGCCGCTTGGCGGAAGGCGGCTTCCAATAAAGCGGGTTCGTCACGGACCACACCCATGTCAATGACTTCGCAGCCCATGCGGGTCAACATGCCGTGAACGGTATAGCGGTTGCTGTCGTATACAGCGCCTTCGCGTGGGTCTTGCCCCAGACTCAAAATTTCGTTTCCGGTTGAAAAGTAAGCAACTCTCAACCGAGGTCTGACGCTGACTTGCTGTATGCCCAAGCTGGCCAACAGGCCACAAGCAGCAGGCCCCAAACGGGTTCCAATGCGCAAGGCGGATTGACCTGCCTTGAGGTCCTCGCCGCACAGTCGGCGGTTGTCGCCACTTTGCAAAATGCCTGCTGCGATTTGAACGGTGTCACCCTCTGTATGCACCAATTCTTGGGGGACCACTGTGTCCGATCCGCTGGGCATGATGGCGCCGGTCATAATTTTGACGCACTGACCCTGCAACAACTGTCCTGGCCAAGCTTTGCCGGCAAAGGCTGTACCTATGACTTGAAGCGTTTGCCCGCCAGGTAGGCTTTGCCCATTGAAAGCGTAACCGTCCATGGCCGAGTTGTCATGCGGCGGCACACTGACAGGTGAGATGACATCATTCGCCAACACCCTGTCGAGTGCCTGAAAAATAGCCACCTCTTCTTTGCCGTTGACAGGCGATACCATTTTTTCTAAAAAGGCCAAGACGGCATCGGCTGACAAAGCCTGGGGGTCATAGCCCGACAGCTTGTCGCCAATTTCAGTCAGTGTAGCCATAGACGGTAAATAACTTGATAAGCAAGTCATGGGATCAGCCCTGTTCCAGGCTTTGCAACTGCTCAACTGTGTTGGCGTTGAAAAAGGCGCGCGGGTCGTCATTGGGTCTGTTGAATGGCGCCAAGACGGTTTTGAGTTGGGCTGTCCATGCATCAATTTTTCGGCCCCCTTGGTGTGTGAAGGTGACCAGACTTTCGAGTACTTCAACGCGCATCAAACAAAAAACCGGTTGTGCTCGCAGTTGACCATCTTCTTCACAGGCACCCGCCATGGCCATGTCTGCATCTTCATTGAGAAGGGCATTGTGCAGTCGCTCGAGCAAGTCCAACGGAAATAGCGGGGTGTCGCAAGGGACTGTCAGCAGCAGGGGGGTTTCACAGCGCTCCAGACCGGTCAAAAAACCAGCCAATGGACCGGCAAAGCCGTCCAGGGTGTCTGGCCAAACGGGTGCGCCAAAGGCTTCGTAGGCCGATAAGTTGCGGTTTGCATTAATTAAAATTTCAGCCAGTGGTGGGCCTTGTTGCATTTGTAAACGCATCAAGGTGTACAGCGCTAGCGGCAGACCTTTGAAGTTTTGTAATCCCTTGTCAGCTCCGCCCATGCGGGCGCCACGGCCACCCGCAAGGACCAAGCCGGTCACGGCCTCGTGTGTGCCTGGTGCTTGAAACTGAGCGTTCAATAAAGCCATATTCAGCCGCCTATGTAGCTCATTTCAACTCGTTTGCGGGCTGGCGTTTGGCTGCTGTCGGCGGGCATTAGACTGCGCAGTTCAGAGTAACGGTCATCACGTCCTTGCCAAATGGCTGCCAATTTTTCAGTCAATCCTTGCGGCGAGATGTCACTGCGGATGAGTGAGCGCAGATCGTAGCCTTGAGAGGCGAACAGACACAAATACAGTTGCCCTTCGGTCGACAAGCGAGCTCTGTTGCAGTCCCCGCAGAAGGCTTGGGTGACACTGCTGATGACCCCGACTTCCCCAAGTGCAGGGTCAAATTCACCAAGCGCATTGGCGTAGCCCCAGCGTTGCGCAGTTTCCCCTGGGGCGGCAGCTGCCAATTCGACCAAAGGCAATTCGGTTCGCAATAAGGCGATCACTTGTGCACTGGCTAACACTTCGTCCATACGCCATCCGTTTGTGGCGCCCACATCCATGTATTCAATAAAGCGCAGGGTGACTCCGGTGCCTCGAAAGTGTTTTGCCATGGGCAATATTTCATGTTCATTGGTGCCTTTTTTGACCACCATGTTCACCTTGATGTCCTTCAGACCGGCGGATTGGGCCGCTTCAATGCCGGCCAAAACATCGGCAACCGGAAAGTCAACATCGTTCATTTTTCTAAATACGGTGTCATCCAAACCGTCCAGACTGACAGTGACACGCTGAAGTCCCGCGTCTTTCAAGGCTTGTGCCTTGCGTGCGAGTAAAGAGCCATTGGTGGTTAAGGTGATGTCGAGCGGAAGGCCTTCAGTTGTTCGCAGTGCAGCGAGTTGTTCAATCAAGATTTCAATATTTTTGCGAAGAAGGGGCTCGCCACCAGTGAGTCTGATTTTGCGCACACCCAAAGCCACGAAGGATTTGGCTGTTCGGGTGATTTCTTCGAAAGTCAGTAGCGCACTGTGCGGCAGATAAGGGTAGTCTTTATGAAAAACTTCTTTGGGCATGCAATAGCTGCAGCGAAAATTACAACGGTCCGTCACGCTAATGCGCAAGTCTCTCAAGAGTCGGCCGCGCAGATCAACTGTAGGCTGAGATAGCATCAAAGGTTGTGACAGTGGTGGAATCGACAAGCTTTGATTGCGCAGGTCCACCATTGGGATGATTCGTTCAGACATGCCGACATTGTGCATGACTCTGCGAAGGCACTGGCTTATTGGCGTCAGCCGTGTTGAATGGCCACAGTTTTGAGTGTCGTGAAGCCTAGCAAGGCTTCAAAGCCTTTTTCTCGACCATATCCCGAAGATTTGACGCCGCCAAAGGGGAGCTCTACGCCACCTCCAGCACCATAATTATTGATAAAAACTTGACCACTGCGCACGCGTTTGGCCATTCGGAACTGGCGCCCTCCATCCCGTGTCCATATGCCAGCAACAAGACCAAATTCGGTAGCGTTGGCCATTTCCACGGCATGGTCTTCGTCCGAAAAAGCCATGGCTGAAAGCACGGGCCCAAACACTTCTTCTTGCGCCAGGCGGTGCATGACCGGAACGTCGCGCAGCAAGATGGGGGCTTGATAGAACCCTCCCTTGGGTACCCCTCGAGCGATTTGCCCTTGTGCAACGGTGGCAATGCCATCGGCCTTGGCCTGGTCCAGAAAACCATTGACACGTTCGAGTTGGCTGGCGCGGATCAAGGGGCCCAGATCCAAGTTCATGGAGGCCGAGCCCACTTGGAGGCCATTGAAAGCTTCACCCAAACGCTTCAAAAGGGGTTCGTAAATCGATTGCTGAATCAGCACCCTCGATCCCGCGCTGCAAGTTTGGCCAGCGTTTTGCACGATGGCGTTGACCACCACAGGAATGGCCGCGTCCAGGTCGGCGTCTTCAAAAATAATCTGCGGGCTTTTGCCGCCCAGCTCCAGTGTGACCGGGCAATGGCGCTCGGCAGCCACTTGCTGGATCAGGGTACCCACGCTCGGGCTGCCTGTGAAGCTGATGTGGTCTATGCCGGGGTGACGAGCCAAAGCGTCGCCTACTTCGTGCCCGAAGCCGGTGACGATGTTGATGGCTCCTGGCGGAAAGCCGACTTCAGCGGCCAGCTGTGCCAGGCGAATCAGGCTCAGACAAGCGTCTTCTGCAGGCTTGACCACGCAGGCATTGCCTGCAGCCAAAGCACCGCCGACGCTGCGCCCAAAAATTTGCATCGGGTAGTTCCAGGGGATCACATGGCCAGTGACGCCATGCGGCTCGCGCCAGGTCAGCACGCTGTAGCCGTTTTGGTAGGGCAGGGTCTCGCCGTGCAACTTGTCGCAGGCGCCTGCATAAAACTCGAAATACCGAGCCAACGCTGTTGTGTCTGCCGCCGCCTGCTTGGTAGGCTTGCCGCAGTCACGTTGCTCCAGCGCGGTCAGTTCCGCCGCACGTTCTGTGACCTTTTGTGACAGCCTCATCAGCAACCGCCCGCGTTCCATGGCGCTCAACTGACCCCAGGAGCCATTGAATGCAACCCGGGCCGCTTGCACAGCCTGATCGATGTCCACAGCTTGACTGCGTTGAATGTGCTGAAACACTTGTCCGTCGGACGGGTCAAGCACTTCGATGGTTTGCCCACCCTGGGCAGGAATAGATTGGTTGGCTATGAAGTTCAATTGCATAGCCATATTGTGCTTGAGACTTGCGGGATGAAAAAAATCAAGTCGATGAAATTTTCATAAAAAAAGGCCCGACGAATCGGGCCTTTTACTTGTCAAAGAGCGTGCTTTGGTTTGTAGCGATTATCCACCGTGGAATTTCATCACCAAAGGCACGATCAGGAGGGCCACAATGTTGATGATCTTGATCAACGGATTGATAGCCGGGCCAGCGGTGTCTTTGTAAGGATCACCCACAGTATCGCCCGTCACAGCTGCTTTATGGGCCTCTGATCCCTTGCCGCCGTGATGGCCATCTTCAATGTATTTCTTCGCATTGTCCCAAGCACCGCCACCTGTACACATGGAGATGGCGACAAACAAGCCGGTGATGATGGTCCCCATCAATAAACCGCCCAAAGCCTTCGGACCCAAAATCAAACCGACCAGGACGGGCACCACGACCGGCAACAAGCTAGGCACGACCATTTCCTTGATCGCTGCACTGGTCAGCATGTCCACTGCTTTGCCATATTCTGGCTTGGCCGTTCCTTCCATGATGCCAGGGATCTCTTTGAATTGCCGACGCACTTCAACGACCACGGCACCTGCGGCGCGTCCCACGGCTTCCATGGCCATGGCACCAAACAGGTAGGGAATCAGGCCACCAATGAACAAGCCAATAATGACCAATGGGTCGGACAAATCAAAGGTAATGGATTTGCCGTAGGCCTCCAATTTGTGGGTGTAGTCGGCAAATAGCACCAACGATGCCAATCCAGCAGAACCAATGGCATAGCCCTTGGTCACGGCCTTGGTGGTGTTTCCAACTGCGTCGAGTGGATCGGTGATATCACGCACGCTGCTAGGCAGTTCAGCCATTTCGGCAATGCCGCCAGCATTGTCAGTGATCGGTCCGTAAGCATCCAGTGCAACCACAATACCTGCCATGGACAGCATGGATGTGGCGGCCACCGCGATGCCATAAAGTCCAGCCAGGGCATAAGCCGTCCAAATGGCCAAACACACGAACATCACTGGCCAAGCTGTCGAGCGCATTGATACGCCCAAGCCGGCAATGATGTTGGTGCCATGACCAGTGGTTGAAGCTTGCGCAATGTGTTGCACTGGGGCGTATTGCGTACCGGTGTAAAACTCGGTGATCCAGACCAAAGCAGCAGTCAAGATCAAGCCCACAGCGCAAGCGCCGAACAGTTTCATTTGTGCGCCAGTGCCGCCCAAAGCGTTGTCAGGCATGAGCATGGTTGTGACAAAGTAAAAGGCGACCAAAGAGAGCAGGCCAGCGATGGCCAGTCCTTTGTAAAGCGCTGGCATCACATTCGTCATGCCAGGACTTGCCTTCACAAAAAAGCAACCGATGATGGAGGCCACAATGGACACGGCACCCAAAGCCAGGGGATACAAAACCGCCTGCCCAGGCGCAGCAGAAATGAGCAGAGCGCCCAGCACCATGGTGGCAATCAGGGTGACCGCATAGGTTTCAAACAAATCGGCGGCCATGCCGGCACAATCACCGACGTTGTCACCAACGTTATCAGCAATCACGGCGGGGTTGCGGGGGTCGTCCTCTGGAATACCCGCTTCGACCTTGCCGACCAAGTCAGCACCTACATCGGCGCCCTTGGTGAAGATGCCTCCACCGAGACGGGCAAAAATGGAGATCAAAGACGAGCCAAAAGCAAACCCAATCAGGGGGTTGAGCAGTGTGGCCAAATTTTTGTCGGGTGTGAGATTACCGTTCCCGGCTAGGAACCAATAGAAACCAGTCACACCCAGCAAGCCCAAGCCCACCACGAGCATGCCCGTGATGGCACCCCCACGAAAGGCAACGTCCAGGGCCGGGCCAATGCCTTTGGTTGCTGCTTGTGCGGTCCGTACATTGGCCCGAACCGATACATTCATGCCAATAAAGCCGCAAGCGCCAGACAGCACTGCGCCAATAATGAAGCCAACGGCTGTGACACCGTCTAAAAACATGCCCATCAGGACGGCCAAGACCACCCCAACAATGGCAATGGTTTTGTACTGCCTGGCCAAATAAGCTGCGGCACCAGCTTGTATGGCAGCAGAAATTTCTTGCATGCGGGCATTGCCCGGATCTTGCGCAAGAATCCAACCGCGGGCCCAAATGCCATAGGCCACGGCGATCAGCCCGCAAACAAGCGCCAATGTCAGCGCTGAGTTGCTTGTCATATATCTATCTCCTCAAAGTGTTGTCGCTAAAGGGAGGGCAACGCGTTGGAGGCCCTCCACTGCGTTGCTTCCTCGCGAACTCAATGAGAGCACGATTGGCCAACCTTTTCATTAAAAAGCCACTTGCGGATTTGCGCAAGGCCTGTGAAAGTAAAATGGGGGTTAATCCTTAGATTCTTTGACTTACTTTAACCTTTTGAGACTGGAAATATGTCCCTCGATAATGTGACCCCTGGCACAAATGCCCCTAATACTTTCAATGTAATTATTGAAATTCCAATGAACGCTGACCCGGTCAAATACGAAGTGGACAAAGAAACAGGGGCCATTTTTGTAGATCGTTTTATGGGTACTGCCATGCACTACCCCACCAATTACGGTTATGTGCCTCAAACTATTGCGGGAGACGGGGACCCAGTCGATGTGTTGGTCATCACGCCGTTTCCCTTGATTCCAGGTGTCGTGGTCAAGTGCCG
This sequence comes from Comamonadaceae bacterium, assembly GCA_947373105.1. Classification (GTDB taxonomy): domain Bacteria; phylum Pseudomonadota; class Gammaproteobacteria; order Burkholderiales; family Burkholderiaceae_C; genus Limnohabitans_A. The sequence goes on from CANBWK010000015.1 coordinate 17,011, forward strand.
CCCCATTGGTATTTTGCTGATGGAAGACGAGGGCGGGCAAGACGGCAAGGTGTTGGCCGTACCAATCGACAAGATTTTGCCTATTTATACCCATTGGCAAAAACCGGAAGACATGAATAAACTTCGATTGAGCCAGATTGCCCATTTCTTTGAACATTACAAAGATTTGGAAGAAGGCAAATGGGTCAAGATCAAGGGGTGGGAAGGCCCTGACTCAGCCCGCAAAGAAATCACAGACGGAATTGCCGCCTATAAATCTGCAAAAGGGGTAAGTTAAGTTTGGCGCAGTGGCGTGCGAATGCTTAAGTCTTGCAGGTAGGCTTCCACGCCTTGTCCTTCTTGCGCCAGAAAGCGCGCCACAGCTTCAGCAAATCCGGGGTGTGCCAGCCAGTGCGCGCTGCTCGTTTGAACAGGCAGCAGGGCACGGGCCATTTTGTGCTCACCTTGTGCGCCTCCTTCAAAGCGAATAAATCCATGGGCAATGCACCATTCAATCGGCTGGTAGTAACAGGCTTCAAAGTGAAGGCAGTCAACGCGTTCTAAAGCCCCCCAATACCTACCGTATGCGATTCCCTCAGAGTCAGAGGCCGAGTTCGCTGTCTCCAGCCCCAAAAGACTGCAAGCTATTGGGCGGTCTTCTCGCAGTGCAACAAAAAGAAGCCAATTTCTAGGCATATCTAACTGCATAAAATTAAAAAATTCTCGGCTTAGATAAGGCTTGTTGCCGTGCTCTAAATAGGTTTGTTCATAGCATTTGTAAAAAAACTCCCAATCTGAGTTCTGAATTTCATCACCACGAAGCACCCGAAAATGCACGCCTGCATCCTTAACCTTGCGACGTTCCTGTCTTATTTTTTTTCGCTTTTCTTGGCTGAGATGGCTCAAAAAGTCATCAAAGTCTAGGTAATTGGTGTTGTTCCAGTGGAATTGAACGGTATGGCGCAGCATCATGCCAGCCTCCAAGCAGGCTTGAAGATCATCCTCTTCATCCCCAAACAGCAAATGCAATGATGACAAGTCATGCTTTTGGGCGAATTCGATCACAGCCTTGGCTAAGGCGTTGCGTGCATAGGCATCCACGGCCAATAAACGGCTGCCGGGTACCGGTGTGAAGGGCACGGCAATGACGGCTTTGGGGTAATAGTTCAATCCATGGCGCTGATAGGCCTCAGCCCAAGCCCAGTCAAAAACGTACTCCCCATAGGAGTTGCCTTTTAGATACAGGGGGCAAGCGGCGCACAGGTGTTGCCCATTTGGCGTTGCCTGCCAAACAGTGATGATTTGGAGCCCCCAACCGGTCTGGGGGCTGGCGGCCTGGCTGTCTTCCATGGCCCGCAAATAAGCATGCTGCATGAAGGGAGTCGGTTTTTTTTGCAATGCAAGCAGGTTGTTCCATGCGTGTTCATTGATTTCGTGCATCGAATCGTGCACCTGGATGACATAATCGAACAACTTGTTTTCCTGCACCTGTATGACTCTCAATCTTTGTGTGGCTCAGCTCAATTTTGTGGTGGGCGATATGCTGGGCAATGCCCGCAAAATCATCGACGCCGCTCACGCAGCCTACCAAAAAGGCGCGCGTTTGCTCATAACACCCGAACTGTCCATTTGCGGCTATGCCGCAGAGGACTTGTTGTTGCGACCTGCATTCATCGATGCCTGCGATGATGCCCTGAAAACAGTGGCCCGAGAAACTGCCGGGTTAAAGGGCATGGCGGTCGTCGTGGGACACCCGCAAGGCGGCGGTATGCGGACCCGCAGTGTGGCCGTGACCCGGCGCTTCAACATGGCTTCTGTTTTGGTCGAGGGCCAAGCTGTCGCACATTACGCCAAGCAGGAGTTGCCCAATTACCAAGTTTTTGATGAGCGTCGTTACTTCACGCCTGGCGATCAAGCGTGCGTATTTGAGGTCTCAGGTACTCGTGTTGGCTTACTGATCTGTGAAGATGCATGGTTTGAAACCGCAGCGCAAAAAGCCAAAGCGGCTGGCGCGCAAGTACTGGCGGTCTTGAATGCCTCCCCCTTTCATGCGGGTAAAGGGCTGGAGCGCGAGCAGCACATGCGAGAAAGGGTTCTCGCCTGTGGTTTGCCTCTTGTGTATGCCCACTTAGTGGGCGGTCAGGATGAGGTGGTTTTTGAAGGCAGATCCTTTGCTTTGGATGCAAAGGGTATCGTGCAGATGCGCGCACCTGCTTTCTTGGAGGATCTGCCTTGTGTTTCATTCAAAGCGCAGTTGGATAGTCTGGCAGTTATGCCCGCCACAGTGACGCCAGTTCGCAGTGATGAAGCCGATTTATGGGATGCCTTGGTGTTGGGCGTTCGGGACTATCTTGGCAAGAATGGTTTCAAAAAAGCGATTCTCGGTTTGTCTGGTGGAATCGACTCGGCTTTGGTTTTAGCCATTGCTGTCGACGCGATAGGTTCAGATCAGGTGCATGCGGTGATGATGCCTTCACCTTACACCGCAGACATCAGTTGGATTGATGCACGGGAAATGGCCAAACGAATGGGCGTGCGTTACGATGAAATGTCGATTGCGCCCTTGTTTGAGGGATTCAAGCACACGCTTGCTGGACAATTTGCGGGGTTGACTGAAGACACCACTGAAGAAAATATCCAGGCCCGTATCCGCGGCACCTTGTTGATGGCGATGTCGAACAAAACGGGCGCCATTGTCTTGACCACAGGCAATAAGAGCGAAATGGCCACCGGCTACTGCACGTTGTATGGTGATATGGCAGGCGGCTTTGCTGTGATCAAGGATGTGGTTAAAACGCTGGTTTTTAGGCTTTCTCAATGGCGCAACGAAAATGACCCTTATGGGACATGCGCGCAGCCCATTCCAGAGCGGATCATCACCCGCCCACCCAGCGCCGAATTGAGGCCGGATCAAAAAGATCAGGACAGCCTGCCGGCTTACGAAGTACTTGATGCCATCATTGCCCGATATATGGAAAATGACGAGGGCATTGAGGCATTGGTGGCGGATGGATTTGATCGTTCCGATGTCGAAAAAGTAACGCGTCTGATCAAACTCAACGAATACAAACGTCGCCAAGCGCCGGTCGGAATTCGGGTCACGCACCGTAGCTTTGGCAAGGATTGGCGTTATCCTATGACCAACAAATTTCGCGCATAAATTTCATTTTCAGAGAGAAATCCACATGAAGCAAATCACCGCCATTATCAAGCCGTTTAAATTGGAAGAAGTTCGCGAAGCCCTGGCCGAGTGCGGCGTGACGGGTTTGACCGTGACCGAAGTTAAAGGTTTTGGTCGACAAAAAGGACACACAGAGTTGTACCGTGGTGCAGAGTATGTTGTCGATTTTTTACCTAAAGTGAAAATCGAAGTGGCTGTTAAGGATGAAGATGTCGACCGCTGCGTGGATTCCATTGTGAAGGCCGCACGCACTGGGAAAATAGGTGACGGTAAAATTTTCATCACCAACGTGGAGCGCGTAGTGCGCATACGCACAGGTGAGTTGGACAATTCGGCGATTTAAGCCCCTGGCCTAAATCGCCTCACCCTTAACGCTGTAGTGCAGTCCAGCAGACTGCACCAATTGAGTCAGCAACCTCGGGGATTGATTGTCTACACTGATCAACTCCATTTGCCACTCCCCCATGAACTGGTGGGTGACAACGCTTTTCAGGAACATCAGTAGGCCATCGTAATACCCATTGAGATTGAGTAAGCCGACGGGTTTGTTGTGGTACCCCAGTTGGCGCCAAGTCCATACTTCAAAAAACTCTTCAAATGTGCCAATGCCACCGGGAAGTGCAACGAATGCATCTGCTCGTTCGGCCATCATCCGTTTGCGCTCATGCATGGTGTCAACAACGTGCAACTCGGTGCAGTCCTGGTGGGCCCATTCGTTTTCTACCAATGCCTTGGGGATGATTCCTACGACGCGGCCACCTGCCTCCAGGGTGCCATCCGCCACAATGCCCATCAAGCCATTGCGTCCTCCTCCATAAACCAGTTGACCCCCGTGATGGCCAATCCAATGACCGACTTCTCTTGCGGCTTCTGCAAATGCAGAGTCATCACCCGCTCTGGCGCCACAATAAACACAAATAGAAAAAGCAGGGGTTGATTTCAGTGTTGGTAATGGCATGGTGAATTTTGGAAATACATAATCAAGCACCATGTTAGTGGGGATTCGTGAGGCCTGTTCGTTCGTCCTGTATCAGGTAGGTCCTCGCCCATACATCATGCCAAAATTGACCATGGATTTGGAATCGACTCAGTATTGCCCAGACAGCAATCCAGCCCATCATTAGAATCAAAATTTGTAGTGCAGGAATATCAAATGCGTTGGCCATGAAGATAGGCGGTAAGAACCAAACCCAACTCAAAAAGTAACGCAACAGGGCTTGAGTTTGAGACAAGGGCCGCCCATATTGATTGACAACCCGGATGTGCCAGGTTTTCATGGCCAAAGTTTGCCCTTTGGACCAAAACCAACTGAAATAAATGCCTAAGACCAAGAAGATAAACGCTTGTAAGCCAAGCCGATTGTCCAGTGCATTTCTAGTTTGGCTGAGTGTACTAAAGAGGTAGCCCGTGATGAACACAACGCCGAATAGAAGCATGCCTTCGTAAAGCCAGCAGGCCATACGGCGTTTCAGCGAAGGCGCTTGAAAATGCTGCAGTCGGTCACCTAAGTCACCCAAATCCTGAATCACGCGGCTGGCACTTCCACTTTGGATGGCAATGCCTTATTGGCCGGCAGTAAAGTTTTTTGATCCAAGTCCTTTACCCCAGGCGTTTTGCCTTTAGACGGTGTTTGTCCATTGGGGGGTTGAACATGCGAGAGCTTGTCGGATGAAGCTGGCCTTTGCGCTGGGGCTGCGCCCCAAACCGGTGTTGGCAGTGAAGTACTTAATTTTCGCTTTTCTTCATCAGACAATGCTTGGTAGGCTTCCCACTGAGCTTTCTTTTCCACTTGAGGCATTTTGTTGGTTTCACCAAAATTCAACCGTGCTAGTGTGCGTTGTTGCGGCGTCAATGTTGCCCATTCAGCCATTCGACTGTGCATGATGATTTGTTCTGATTCGGGCATGGTCGCGAAGTTTTTTGATATTGCCAGCCATTTTTTTCGCTGAGGTTCACTCATTGCGGACCATAAGGGAGACAACGGCGCCAATGCACGTTGTTGACTCACGGTTAATTCAAGCCAAGAGCCTCTTTTTGCATCTGAGAGTTTCTTGTTGGGGTTTGTGAGCGCGGGTGTTGGGACGTCCGTTGACAATCGCGTACCCGTACTCACGGCCTGAGGAGATTGAGCCATTACGCAAACGCACAACAAGCAACTGGCCAAGAGGCTCAGGTATCTGCTGATCATCGTTTTTGTATATACGGCGAACACTTCAACGGGTCTCCGACTGTTCAGTTTGGTTGACTTTTAAGAACTGTAAAAAACCAGGGTCCGTGTAGGCCATTGGAGGCAGTTCATCCAGCAAAAGCGCTGAATCAACCTCTGCAATTTCAATGGTGTTATTTTCAGACTGAATTCTTTGTACTGCAATCAATCCAATAATCAAAACCAAAAGAGGTAAAAAAGAAGCCAATCTGTTCCAAATGTTGCCACCTTCCCCGCCCCAAGCTAAAGTTGCTTGACCTGCAGACAGGGACATTTCGGCAATGGGTGTCATCAATAGTTCAGGTTTTCGCGCAGCAAGGGCTTGCATTCGGGCTGCCCTTAGGCGCTCGGTAACGTCATAGGACAGTGGGGGTAAGTCATTGTCTAGCCGTGCGGCAAGAGCTTTACCCAATGCGTCTACTTGTTTTTCAGCGGTTAAAAATTGATTTTTCATGGTTGTATTCCCTTTGCTTTGAGCGATCGGCTCAAGGCGTGAACGGCTCGAGAACAGTGTGTTTTGACACTGCCTTCAGAGCAGCCCATCGCGGCGGCTGTTTCTGAAACGTCCATCTCCTCCCAATAACGCAACAGGAAGGCTTCTCGTTGACGTGCGGGCAAATCTTGAATTTCAGCTTCAATTTGCATAAAGATTTGCTTTCGGCGAATTTGATCCTCGGCACTTTCGCCCATTTCGGCGTCTGAGGCGCCATTGAATGTTTCAAGAAGATCAAAGTCTTCTGAATCAAAGTCTGCGCCAAAGTCGCTTAAATTGGAAAACAGGGCATTTCTGGTTTTGCGACGACGGAACCAGTCAAGCATCGTATTGGACAAGATGCGTTGAAAAAGCAAGGGCAGTTCGGCAGAGGGTTTGTCGCCGTAATGAGTAGCCAGTTTGATCATGCTGTCTTGCATGATGTCCAGCGCAGCTTCTTCGTCTCTGACATGGTAGAGCGTTCGCTTGAAAGCGCGCTTTTCCGTGTTTTTGAGAAAATCTGAAAGTTCTGTTTCTGTAGCCAACTGCCTATAGCACCCTGGTTGGTGGGTGACATCTCCTGTGTTTGAGTCGGATTATCGCATTCATCTTCTCAAAATTATCTGTGACAAAAAGACGGGCAAGTCAGTGCGATAATACTGGGTTGCAATTGAAAAAAAGCAAACGGGTCACCGTCCGGCGCTGTTACATCTGGCGCTCATGTCTGTGGTCCAAAGTCCCGATGCGGCTTCAAAAGAGTCCTGCAAAGGGGCACCCAAGGTTTTTCGTTAGAGAAATTCACAAAGGTTGAATATGGAAACTTCTAAAGCCGAATCGGCATCGATATCTGCTACCGCAGGTCAATCTGTACCTGAGCTACGTGGTGCAGAAATTTTGGTCAAAGCATTGCAAGCCGAGAACGTCAAGTTCATTTGGGGTTACCCAGGCGGGGCCGTCTTGCACATCTATGACGCACTTTACAAACAAGAAACCATGCAGCACGTATTGGTTCGCCATGAACAAGCTGCTGTTCATGCTGCCGATGGATTTGCTCGCGCAACTGGCGAGGTGGGGGTCGCACTGGTGACCTCGGGGCCCGGTCTGACCAATGCTGTTACAGGTATTGCAACCGCTTATATGGACAGCATTCCAATGGTGATCATCAGTGGGCAAGTGCCTACAGCTGCCATTGGCCTTGACGCTTTTCAGGAATGCGATACCGTGGGCATCACTCGCCCCATCGTCAAGCACAATTTTTTGGTCAAAGACGCACGTGACATGGCGGAGGTCATGAAAAAGGCATTCCACATCGCTCGCAGCGGTCGTCCAGGCCCTGTGGTTGTGGACGTTCCAAAAGATGTGTCTTTCAACAAAACGCCTTATTCGGGTTACCCTGAAACGGTCCACATGCGATCATATAACCCCGTGCGCAAAGGGCATGGTGGTCAAATTCGCAAAGCATTGCAATTGCTCATGGCGGCAAAACGGCCCTACATCTATACCGGTGGCGGCGTGCTCTTGGGTAATGCCTCGCAAGAGTTACGGACATTGGTGGACATGTTGGGTTTCCCTTGCACCAACACCTTGATGGGATTGGGCGCTTATCCTGCAACTGACCCCAAGTTTTTGGGCATGTTAGGGATGCATGGAACCTTGGAAGCCAACAATGCGATGCAAAACTGCGACGTGCTTTTGGCCGTTGGTGCACGTTTTGATGATCGCGTGATTGGTAATCCCAAGCATTTTGCACAAGTCGAGCGCAAGATTATTCACGTTGACATTGATCCTTCGAGTATTTCCAAGCGTGTCAAGGTCGATGTGCCGATTGTGGGTGACGTCAAAGATGTGCTGCAAGAATTGATTGCCATGATCAAGGAGTCCTCAGCCAAACCAGATCCGCAAATGTTGAGTTCATGGTGGTCAATGATCGAAAGTTGGCGTTCTCGGGATTGCATGAAATATGACAACACCAATACAGAAGTGATCAAACCCCAACGTGTGATTGAAACGTTATGGGAAATGACCAAGGATGCTGATGCCTACATTACTTCAGACGTCGGCCAGCACCAAATGTGGGCCGCTCAGTACTATAAGTTCAATGAGCCTCGGCGATGGATAAATTCCGGAGGTTTAGGGACCATGGGGGTGGGCATCCCTTATGCCATGGGCATCAAACTTGCAAAACCAGACAGCGAAGTTTTTTGTGTCACGGGAGAAGGCTCGGTGCAGATGTGCATCCAAGAGTTGTCCACTTGCTTGCAGTACAACACACCGATCAAAATTTTGGCATTGAACAACCGATATCTCGGTATGGTTCGTCAGTGGCAAGAGATTGAGTATTCAGGCCGTTACAGTCACAGTTACATGGATGCTTTACCCAACTTTGTGAAGTTGGCAGAAGCCTATGGCCATGTAGGTATCTTGGTAGAACGACCGGAAGATGTGGAGCCCGCTTTGCGGGAAGCGCGTAGGCTGAAAGACCGCACCGTTTTTCTGGATATTCGAACCGATCCTACCGAAAACGTCTTCCCGATGGTTCGCGCCGGTAAAGGCATCACCGAGATGATCATGGGCGCAGAAGATCTTTGAGGTTTTCGCGCTTTGCTCTATTTTTTGAAGAATCTATTGACCGCCAAGCCTGCACATTACCGTGTGCGGGGGAGGGCGGCGAAAAGAGGAATTGCATATGAAACATATTATTGCCGTCTTGCTTGAAAATGAACCTGGTGCTTTGTCCAGAGTGGTTGGACTTTTTTCTGCACGGGGCTACAACATTGAGTCTTTGACGGTTGCGCCAACTGAAGACCCGAGCCTGTCGCGCATGACGATTCAGACCACAGGTTCAGACGATGTCATTGAACAAATTACCAAACATTTGAACCGTTTGATCGAAGTGGTCAAGGTGGTTGATTTGACCGAAGGTGCTTATACCGAGCGTGAGTTGATGTTGGTGAAAGTGCGAGCGGTTGGCAAGGAGCGCGAGGAGATGAAGCGGATGGCTGATATATTCCGTGGCCGCGTCATCGATGTCACGGACAAGAGCTACACCATTGAGCTGACAGGTGACTTGTCCAAAAACGATGCCTTTTTGGAAGCTATCGATCGAAGTGCCATTCTTGAAACTGTGCGCACAGGTGCGTGCGGTATAGGACGTGGCGAAAGAATTTTGCGTGTTTGAACTTTAAATTTTTGTAGGAGAAAATCATGAAAGTGTATTACGACAAGGACTGTGACCTGAGCGTCATCAAAGGCAAAACCGTGGCCATCATTGGTTATGGTTCGCAAGGGCACGCCCATGCACAAAACTTGAACGACAGCGGCGTTAAAGTCGTGGTTGGTCTTCGCAAGGGAGGCGCTTCATGGGACAAAGTCGGCAAAGCCGGTTTGACCGTGATGGAAGTCAATGACGCAGTCAAAGCTGCAGATGTGGTCATGATCTTGTTGCCTGACGAAATGATCGCCGACGTTTACACCAACAACGTGGCCCCCAACATCAAGCAAGGCGCTTCGCTGGCGTTTGCCCACGGCTTCAACGTTCATTACAACCAGGTCGTACCCCGTGAAGACTTGGACGTGTGGATGGTGGCGCCTAAGGCCCCTGGCCACACTGTGCGTAACACCTACACCCAAGGCGGCGGCGTACCTCACTTGGTGGCGATTCACCAGGACCAGAGTGGCAAAGCCCGCGCATTGGCGCTGAGCTACGCCATGGCCAACGGTGGCGGCAAGGCCGGCATCATCGAGACCAACTTCAAAGAAGAGACCGAAACCGACTTGTTCGGTGAGCAAGCTGTTCTTTGCGGAGGCGCTGTTGAGCTGATCAAAATGGGTTATGAGACCCTGGTTGAAGCCGGCTACGCCCCAGAAATGGCTTACTTTGAGTGCCTGCACGAGTTGAAGCTGATTGTGGACCTGATCTACGAAGGTGGTATCGGTAACATGAACTACTCCATCTCGAACAACGCCGAGTATGGTGAATATGTGACAGGTCCTGAAATTATCAATGAGGAATCACGTGTCGCGATGCGCAACGCTTTGAAGCGCATCCAGACAGGTGAATACGCCAAGATGTTCATTTTGGAGGGTCGCACCAACTACCCAAGTATGACGGCACGTCGTCGCTTGAATTCAGAGCACTCCATTGAAGTTGTGGGCGCTCAACTGCGCGCTATGATGCCTTGGATTGCCAAGAACAAACTGGTGGACAAGACCCGTAACTGATCACCGTGACTCTCAGAACAAAGGCCACTACGGTGGCCTTTTTTTTGGCGCAAGAGACTGAGAGTGGCATAAACTTAAGGGCCAAGGTCTTTTCACTCGGGGAAACCCAAGATCTATCAAACCACCGAATGTGAGCTATGCGAGACGAAAATGAAAACGTTGAGGATTCAGGCCTGACGCGCTTACAAAGAAAACCGCGCAAGGGTATCTATATATTGCCAAATATGATCACATTAGCTGCCTTGTTTGGTGGTTTTTATGCCATTGTGATGGCGATGAATGGTCGTTTTGATTTGGCTGCCACGGGCGTTTTTTGTGCCATGGTCCTTGATGGGTTGGATGGGCGTGTGGCGCGCATGACGAACACCCAGAGTGCCTTTGGCGAGCAAATGGACTCACTGTCCGACATGGTCTCCTTTGGTGCGGCGCCAGCACTCATTGCGTATGAATGGGCATTGAAGGGCTTGGGACGCTGGGGTTGGATTGCCGCTTTCGTTTACTGCGCCTGCGCTGCGCTGCGACTTGCGCGATTCAATGTCAATACTGCTGTGGTGGATAAACGCTTTTTTCAGGGCCTTCCCTCCCCAGCTGCAGCGGCTTTGGTGACCGGCTTTATCTGGATCATGACAGAACTTGATTACACGGGACCATCTGTCGCGTGGCCTATGCTGATCATTGCTATGTATGCCGGCTTGACGATGGTGACCAATGTTCCTTTTTACAGCTTTAAGGACGTCCACATGAAGAAAAGTGTGCCCTTCGCTGCGATCGTATTGGTTGCCTTGGGGATTGCCGTTGTCAATATCCATCCCCCTACTGTTTTGTTCGGATTGTTTGTTATCTATGGATTGAGTGGTTATGTGTTGTACGCCTTGCGAAAAGCCAAAGGCCAACAAACCAGTATGATCAGCACATCGACCAAAGAGCCAGATGAACGCGGACTGCATCAAGAGTGATTCATCGATCTTAAAAAATGTGCTAAAGTAAAGACCATGATTTTGACAACGCCGATCCTAACGCTGCTATCGCCCAACGGGCGGGATATGTAGCGCACGCGATCATTTTCCCTAAAGGCCCGTTTGCACACCCGCAACGGGCCTTTTGCTTTTTTGTTTTGAAGTTGCGGTTTTCATCATTGGAGAAATTAGATGGCTGATAAATTGATCATTTTTGATACGACTTTGCGAGACGGTGAGCAGTCTCCCGGGGCTTCAATGACCCGTGATGAGAAACTGCGTATTGCCCGTCAACTTGAACGGCTGCGTGTCGATGTCATTGAAGCGGGCTTTGCTGCGAGTTCAAATGGTGATTTTGAAGCGGTTCAAACCATTGCCAATGCCATCAAAGACTCCACGATTTGTTCTCTTGCGCGTGCAAATGACCGCGATATTTCGCAGGCCGGACTCGCCTTGAAAGGCGCAAACAGTCCTCGCATACACACATTCATTGCCACTTCGCCATTGCATATGGAAAAGAAGTTGCGTATGACACCCGATCAAGTTTTTGAGCAGGCAAAACAATCGGTTCGCTTTGCACGCAATCTTGTCGCAGATGTCGAGTTCAGTCCTGAAGACGGTTACCGCAGCGACATGGATTTTTTATGCCGCATACTGGAGGCGGTCATTACCGAGGGCGCCACAACCATCAATGTGCCTGACACTGTAGGGTATGCCGTACCGGAGTTGTATGGTGAATTCATCAAAACCCTTCGTGAGCGAATCCCCAACAGCGATAAAGCCATTTGGTCGGTTCACTGTCATAACGACTTGGGAATGGCTGTAGCCAACTCCTTGGCCGGTGTGAAAATTGGCGGAGCCCGCCAAGTGGAGTGCACGATCAACGGGTTGGGCGAGCGAGCAGGCAATTGCTCCCTTGAAGAAGTGGTTATGGCAGTCAAAACCCGAAGAGACTATTTTGGTCTTGATCTGAATATTGATACCAAACACATTTTGGCAGCCAGCAGGATGGTCAGCCAAACCACAGGCTTTGTGGTTCAACCCAATAAAGCCGTGGTAGGCGCCAACGCTTTTGCACATGCTTCCGGTATTCACCAAGATGGCGTACTCAAGGCCCGCGATACCTACGAGATCATGCGTGCCGAGGATGTAGGCTGGACCGCCAACAAAATCGTGTTGGGTAAACTCAGTGGGCGCAACGCCTTCAAACAGCGTTTGCAGGATTTGGGGGTATCGATGGAGAGCGAAACGGAGTTGAACTCTGCATTTGCACGCTTCAAAGAACTGGCCGATCGCAAGAGCGATATTTTCGATGAAGACATTCTGGCCTTGGTGAGCGACGAGAGTGTTGCATCCGATCATGAAAAGTTTGGCTTTGTCTCCTTGTCTCAACACAGTGAAACAGGGGAGCGTCCTCAGGCCTCTGTGGTTTTCACTATCGCGGGTAAGGAAATTCGCAGCGCTTCGGACGGCAATGGCCCAGTTGACGCTTCACTCAAAGCAATCGAGTCACAAGTGAAAAGTGGCGCCGAAATGGTGCTCTATTCGGTTAATGCCATCAGTGGATCAACAGAAAGTCAGGGTGAAGTTACTGTACGTTTGCAAAACAGTGGCCGTGTTGTCAATGGTGTGGGGTCAGACCCAGACATTGTCGTTGCCTCTGCTAAAGCCTATTTGAGTGCTTTGAATAAATTGCAGAGCAAAGCGGACAGGGTCGCCGCGCAGGGCTAAAGTAATTCCAAATTACTCGTAAGTAGCTTCAATAAAGTCACGCAAGTGTTTGATCTTGCGTGACTTTTTATTATTGTGTACACTGTGCGGAATAATTTAATTTTTGTGACGCACCCACGTATGCTTTTTGTCTCATCGCGAAACGCTTTGCCATCTTTAAAGTCGGCAGTTCTATCACTTGTAATTCCTTGTTTGGTGATTTTTGTGCCTCAGGTGCAGGCCAAGCAGAAATCCCAAGCGAATGGGCAGAAAAAAATGGTCGTGGCGGTCAAGGGTAAGCCTGTAGCAGCAAAATCACGTACGGGGCCGCGCGTGCGTCGGGCGGTTTCAATGGCTGAAGTACCCGCTAAGGCGTCGTTTGGCCAATTGGCCGGGCTTCATTCTGCGTCTGATCCTTTGGATTTGCGATCCAGTGTCGCATTGGTGGTGGACCAGGACACTCAGGAAGTACTGTTCCGCAAAAATGATCAAGCGATTTTGCCGATTGCTTCCCTCACTAAATTGATGACCGGCTTGGTCATGGCGGAAGCTAAATTACCCTTGCATGAAATGATTACTATTTCGCAAGAAGATGTTGATACTGAAAAGGGAAGTACTTCAAGATTAGCCGTTGGAACCCATCTATCACGTGGTGATTTATTGCATCTGGCCTTGATGTCCAGTGAAAATCGTGCAGCACATGCTTTGGGGCGAACCTTTCCCGGTGGCCTCAATGCTTTTGTTTCTCGTATGAATGAGCGTGCTCAATCCCTGGGCATGCGTGACACGCGATATGTTGAGCCTACAGGCTTGTCCAGTCGCAATCAATCCAGTGCCAATGATTTGGCCTTGTTGGTTGGTGCTGCCTACAAAGAATCCATGCTGCGTGAACTTTCTACTTCACACGGCCGTGAGGTGGATGTGGGGCGTCGAACATTGCAGTACAACAACACCAACAGATTAGTCAAAAATCCCGAATGGGAAATTGGTCTTCAAAAGACAGGCTATATTTCTGAAGCAGGGCAATGTTTGGTCATGCAGACCAAAGTCGCTGGACGCAAATTGATCATGGTGTTTCTGGATTCCGCTGGCAAACTCAGTCGCATTGGAGATGCCGAGCGTGTGCGCAAATGGCTTGAAACCGCTCCTGTTTCAAGAGCAGCGGCATCAACCCGCAGTCACAACGGTTGAACATTGTCCAATTCAATTAACTTGGTGACCCAGGGCGTTTGAAATTTCGTCCGCAGTAGCCTGCAGTTTGGGCAGCCATCCTTCATCCATGCGATCTGCGGGTGCTGAAATCGATAAACCCGCCAGCAGCTTGCCTTGGTCATCGTAAATGCCAGCTGCAATACATCTCACGCCGAGCTCCAATTCTTCATTGTCGCGGGCAATTCCATATTGCCGAACTTTAGACAGCTCCCGTTCCAGCACGGGCAGCTGTGTGATGCTGTTGCGCGTATGGCCTGATAAGCCGGTGCGCGTCGCATAATTGCGTACTTTAAGTGGGTCATCGATGGATAAAAACAGCTTGCCCACCGAAGTCAAATGCAAAGGCGCACGCCCTCCAATCGCACGAACAACTTGCATGCCTGAGCGTTCGCTGAACGCACGCTCAACATAGACAATTTCATCACCCTGACGCATGCTCAAATTGACCGGTTGTTGGATCTGTTTGTGCAACTCGCGCATAGGTGTCATTGCTGCATCACGCACATTCAATCGGGCTTTCACCAAATTACCCAACTCCAGCAGGCGCATACCCAAACGGTATGAACCAGCCTCGGGGCGGTCCACATAACGACCGATGGTCAAGTCATTCAGGATGCGGTGTGTGGTCGAAGGATGTAAGCCTGTTTTTTCACTGATTTCTTTCAGGGAAATAGGCTCCTCGCGAGATGCTAAAACATCCATCAGCGCAAACAAACGCTCGATGACCTGGACGGTAGGTGTCGCTGTGGCTGCGCGGTCGTGTTTGCTCATGGGTGTACTGCTTGAAGAAGATTCATTCTACAGCGAGGGATCAAAAAACCAGTTGAACACGCTTCACAACGGCTGCGGTGACGCCCCATAAGGGTGCCACTGACCGTCGCGTAAGACTTCACAGGGGGAAAAGCGTTGCTTGTAATTCATCTTGGGACTTTCCTTGATCCAGTAGCCCAAATAAACGTAAGGCAGCTCAAGTTGACGAGCCTGCTCAATTTGCCATAAAACACCGTAAGTACCATAAGACGCATGGGGATCGGGCTCATAAAAAGTATACACAGCCGACAAACCATCGCTGAGTACATCGACAATGCTGACCATTTTCAGGATGCCTTCAGGGTGAGAGTCACTTTGCGCTCGGTACTCGATCAAGCGTGAGTTCACCCGACTTTGCAACAAAAATTGTTTGTATTGCTCCACACTGTCCTGGTCCATACCGCCTCCCGCGTGGCGGCTGTTTTGGTAGCGCAGGTACAACTCGTAATGTTCAGCTTCAAAGCAAAGACTGGAAATTGTGACTTTCAACGAGACATGTTGACGCCACGCCCGCTGTTGGCTTTTGTTCGCTTGAAATGTTTCAGTGGCAACCCGAAGGGGAACACACGCGTGACAGCCATCGCAATAAGGACGGTAAGTGAAGACGCCGCTTCGGCGAAAACCTCGACTCACAAGGTCAGAGTAAACCTCGTTGTGAATCAAATGACTAGGTGTGGCCACCTGAGAGCGCGCCACCCGACCGGGTAAGTAGCTGCAAGGATAGGAGGCCGTTGCATAAAATTGCAACGACTCAAAGGGAAGATCTTTCAAATGCGTCATTGTTAAATGGACTTGAAAGCGGCCCAGTCGATCGTTTGACTTGACCAATCAGGGCTGGTGGCCAACAGATTGCGTCTGATTCGTGTCAAAAAATCACTGCGAGGCATTTCGCTCGCACCAAGCGAAGCCAAGTGTTGCGTGTTTTGTTGGCAGTCAATCACATCGACATCATGCCTTAAACAGACATGCACCAATGAACTCAGTGCTATTTTGGAGCCATCTTTGATACGGGTGAACATGGACTCACCGAAAACAGCTTTGCCCAAACAGACAAAATAAAGCCCAGCCACTAACTCGTCATCAAGCCAGACTTCTGCACTGTGTGCAAAACCGGCTCTGTGTAGTTCTTTGTAGGCCTTAACCATGGTTGGAACTATCCATGTACCTGCTTGTTTTTTTCGTGGTGCTTCGGCGCAGTTTTGAATGACTTGATCAAAATCGCGGTCAAAACTCAATTCTAAAGAATGTGCAGTTCGATAGCGTCGCAATGTTTTTAACAGCGAACGGTGCACCCGGAATTGATGGGTTTGCAAAACCATTCTAGGTGCTGGACTCCACCACAAGATGGGTTGACCCTGGCTAAACCAAGGAAAAATACCTTGTGAATAGGCCGACACCAGACGCTCCAAGTTGAGATCGCCTCCGGCGGCAAGAAGGCCTGGGGCACCCGAATCACTGTTCCACGCCGCTGTAACGGACGGGAAAGGGGTTTCGAGATCGAGCCATTGCAAAGGTGGATTGGTGGGTTCTCCTGACATGAATAGATTACACAACAAAGGAGAGCAACTTGTTGTCACCTATTGCGCATTTCCGTTTATCCTATTGGACATGAAACTCTACAACTACTTTCGATCATCTGCGTCCTTTCGGGTCCGAATCGCTTTGAACCTCAAGGGGTTGGCGTACGAATACATACCTGTCCACATTGCCAAGGGAGAGCACAAGTTGCCAGCTTATGTGGCCGTTTCTGCCGATCTTTTGGTCCCAACGCTTGAAATCGGTGGGCGTCGCCTAAGCCAATCTATGGCCATCATCGAATACCTCGACGAAATGCATCCTGACCCGGCCTTGATTCCATCAGATCCATTTGAACGTGCTCAAGTAAGAGCGCTGTCCCAATCGATCGCCTGTGAGATTCATCCCATCAATAATTTACGCGTCTTGAAATACTTGTCGTCTGAACTCAAGGTCAGCGAAGAAGACAAAAACACGTGGTATCGCCATTGGGTCAGAAGCGGTCTTGAAGCTTTTGAGCGTCAGCTGGCATTGTTGCCCGATGCCCCATTCTGTTTTGGCACGACCCCAACACTTGCTGACTGTTGTATGGTTCCTCAGATTTTCAATGGTCAGCGATTTAACGTTAATTTGGAGGGATTGCCCAGAACCATGGCTGCATTTGATGCGTGCATGCAATTGGATGCTTTCAAACGCGCGCAGCCCTCGGCTTGTCCAGACAACGAAGCTTGATGTCAGGGTCATCAGGGTCCAATTGGATAGTGCCTGATTGGCCCGTAGCTGGCCATGTTAAAGCCCTTTGTTCAACGCGCCTCGGTGGTGTATCCATGCCACCCTACGACACATTCAATTTGGGTGACCATGTTGGTGATGTTCCTGAACTTGTGGAAAAAAACCGCCATTTGCTGGCGCATAAAACCGGGGCAAGACCCGTTTTTTTGAAACAAGTTCATCGCTTTGACCTTTTGGATGTTTCTTCGCATACGTCAAATGGGTTGATTGCAGATGCCTGTTGGACCCAACAGTTTGGCGTGGCTTGCACGATCATGGTCGCCGATTGTTTGCCGATCTTGATGACTGACTCACAAGGCAAATGGGTTGCCGCCGCGCATGCCGGTTGGCGGGGACTTGCGGGCCAAAGGGGACGCGGTGTTTTGGAAACAAGCATTGAGCGTTGTCGACGTGCCATGGACACTGAAACTCTTGGGCCAAACAATGTATTTGTTTGGCTTGGGCCCTGCATAGGTCCTGATGCTTTTGAAGTCGGCAATGAAGTCAAGGCCGCATTTTGTGATGAACACCCAAGTGACACAGTTGCTTTTCAACTGAAATCAAATGGCCGTTATTTAGCGGATTTGGCACTGTTAGCGCGCCTTCGTTTGCAGCGTTTAGGTGTTGCTGCAATTTTTGGGAATGACAGTTCGTCAGCTTGGTGTACCCATACTCAGCAATCATTGTTCTTTTCTCATCGTCGGGACGCTGCTGTTTGGGGTAACACGGGTCGTATGGCCGCTTGCATCTGGCTCGACAGGTAAAGCGATGCCTGAATCTTCTGGATTCTTTTGTGTCTTCCAAGCCGCTTCTTTGGCCTTTCGTGCTTTGTTCCTTTGTGGCGTACCCATGAGGTAAACCATGAGCGCAGTTGGAAGGATCCCGTAAAGAATGAAGGTCACAATGGCTCCCAAAAGGGTTCCATTGGTGTTGTTGGCTTCGGCCACACTCATCATTAATGTGACGTAAATCCAAGCGATAGCAATGATGTACATGGTGTTGCTTCACGTAAAATATGAATCATTGAATTTGAAATAACCAATTAAATTCAAATGAAAAATGAAAGATGAAAGATACAATCGAATGACCGCCAACACATCTGATTTTTGGTCCAAAATCAACGAGGATTTTCAAAACAAATTGACGCAAAGTTGGGGGCAGGCCTTGCAAGCCTTCCAAACAATGGACTTGGGAGGTATTGTGCCCTCAGATGCATCGAACGCGCAGGCAGCTCAGCTTAAACTGAAATTTGAGCAGGAAAAATTGCAAAAACTCCAAACGCAATATTTGGAGGAGGCTGCAGCTTTGTGGAATGGTGGCCTGAGTGGAAAGCCCGATCTCAAGGACCGTCGATTTTCCGCTGAGGCTTGGACCAGCAATCCTGTAGCTTCATTTACGGCGGGTACTTATTTACTCAATTCCCGAACATTGATGGGCTTGGCCAATGCTGTGGATGCGGACGAGCAGACTCAAAACAGAATCCGTTTTGCCGTTGAACAATGGGTAGCCGCTACAGCCCCGAGTAATTTTTTGGCTTTCAATGCAGATGCTCAAAAGAAAGCCATTGATACCCAAGGAGAAAGCTTGGCCAAAGGCTTGCAAAACCTGATGCATGATTTGAAGCAAGGGCATGTCTCAATGACTGATGAGAGTCAGTTCGAAGTGGGTAAAAACGTGGCGACGACAGAAGGAGCCGTGGTTTTTGAAAACGAGTATTTTCAACTCATTGAATACAAGCCAATCACACCCAAGGTCTATGAAAAGCCGTTCTTGTTGGTGCCCCCTTGTATCAACAAGTTTTATATCTTGGACCTGCAGCCAAACAACTCCTTCATCCGTTATGCGGTCAGCCAAGGCCATCGCACCTTTGTGGTGAGTTGGCGCAATCCAGATGAGTCCATGGGTCAAAAATCATGGGATGACTACATCCAAAATGGACCCATACAAGCCATAGAGACTGTCCGCGATCTCACAGGGGCCAAAGAAATCAACGCATTGGGTTTTTGCGTGGGTGGCACGATGCTGAGCAATGCATTGGCAGTGCTGGCTGCACGTGGCGAAAAACCGGTCGCTAGTGCAACTTTTTTGACCACTTTGATTGATTTCACTGACACCGGCATTTTGGATGTGTTCATCGATGAAAATTTTGTCAAGTTTCGCGAGATGCAGATGGGGCATGGTGGCTTGCTCAAAGGACAGGACTTGGCGTCTACCTTCAGCTTCTTGCGGCCCAACGACCTGGTTTGGAACTATGTAGTGGGCAATTACCTCAAGGGCGAGTCACCTCCACCTTTCGATTTACTCTACTGGAACAGCGATTCCACCAATTTGCCGGGACCTTTCTACGCTTGGTATCTGCGCAATACTTACTTGGAAAATCGATTGGTCAAGCCCGGTGAAGCGACAGTGTGCGGAGAAAAAATTGACTTTCGCAAAGTTAAGTTACCCGTCTACATCTATGGTTCACGTGAAGACCACATTGTCCCGATTGGGGGTGCCTATGCTTCAACCCAGTACTTGCCTGGTCAAAAGCGTTTCGTCATGGGGGCATCGGGCCATATTGCAGGCGTCATCAATGCACCATCGGCCAATAAACGCAGCCACTGGCTGCGTGAAGACGCCAAATTTCCAGCCGACGTGAATGAATGGATCAAAGGTGCCAAGGAGTTGCCGGGTAGCTGGTGGACCGATTGGTCTGACTGGCTTAAAACCCACGCTGGCAAGCAAATTGCTGCACCCAAAACCTATGGCAAGGGCACGCGTTTCAAGACCATTGAAGCTGCGCCCGGGCGTTACGTCAAAGCCCGAGCTTGAATTTTTAAAAACCGACAGGAGATATTTGTGAATAAAGACATCGTTATCGTTTCGGCAGCCCGCACAGCTGTGGGTAAGTTTGGCGGCTCACTGGCCAAAATTTCAGCCCCAGAATTGGGAGCCATTGTGATTCGCGAGGCGATCGCTCGCGCAGGGCTCAAGCCTGACCAAATTGGCGAAGTCATCATGGGCCAGGTGCTCACGGCTGGGGCGGGTCAAAATCCCGCTCGTCAAGCCATGATGAAGGCGGGTGTGGCCAAAGAAACGCCAGCATTGACCATCAACGCCGTGTGCGGTTCAGGCCTGAAAGCGGTCATGTTGGCGGCTCAAGCTGTGGCTTGGGGTGACAGCGAAATTGTGGTCGCCGGTGGCCAAGAGAACATGAGTGCTTCACCCCACGCCCTCATGGGATCGCGCGATGGTATGCGCATGGGCAACTGGAACATGGTTGACACCATGATCGTGGATGGTCTGTGGGACGTATACAACCAGTACCACATGGGCATCACCGCAGAAAATGTGGCCAAAGAACACGGCATTACCCGCCAAATGCAGGATGAGTTGGCATTGGCAAGTCAGCGTAAAGCTTCGACCGCCATACAAGAAGGACGTTTTAAGGATGAAATCGTTCCTGTCTCGATTCCACAGCGCAAAGGTGACCCCCTCATTTTTGAAACTGACGAATATGTGAACCAGAAAACAAATGCAGAAGTTTTGGCCGGCTTACGGCCTGCCTTCGATAAGGCGGGCAGCGTCACTGCCGGCAATGCTTCGGGTATTAATGACGGCGCCGCCGCGGTGGTCGTCATGTCCGCAGCCAAAGCCGCTGAGCTCGGTCTCAAACCGCTCGCCCGCATTGCCGCATTCGGCACCAGCGGCCTCGACCCCGCCACCATGGGCATGGGCCCCGTACCTGCTTCTCGCAAAGCCTTGGCTCGTGCGGGTTGGAGTGTTGGCGATGTCGACCTGTTTGAATTGAACGAAGCTTTTGCCGCTCAAGCCTGCGCCGTGAACAAAGAGCTTGGCATTGATCCATTGAAGGTCAACGTCAACGGTGGCGCTATTGCGATTGGTCACCCTATTGGTGCATCCGGTTGCCGCATTTTGGTGTCTTTGCTGCACGAAATGCAGCGTCGTGACGCCAAAAAAGGTTTGGCGGCACTGTGTATTGGCGGCGGCATGGGCGTTTCATTGGCACTCGAACGTCTTTGATTTTCTAACAGTATTTTTAAACCCAACTCATCATTCAGGAGACAACCCCATGAGTCAAAAAGTAGCTTACGTCACCGGCGGCATGGGCGGTATCGGAACCGCCATCTGCCAACGCCTTCACCAGGAAGGTTTTAAGGTCATTGCCGGTTGCGGCCCCACACGTGATTTCACCAAATGGCTGGACGAACAAAAAGCCCAAGGCTATACCTTCTTTGCTTCTGTAGGCAATGTGGGTGATTGGGACTCTACAGTCGAAGCATTCACAAAAACCAAAGCTGAACATGGGCCCATCGATGTACTGGTCAATAATGCAGGCATCACCAAGGACCGCATGTTCTTGAAGATGTCCCGTGAAGATTGGAGTGCTGTCATGAGTACAAACCTGGACTCCATGTTCAATGTGACCAAGCAAGTGGTGCCCGACATGGTTGAACGTGGTTGGGGCCGAATCATCAACATCTCTTCTGTCAACGGTGAAAAAGGCCAAGCCGGTCAAACCAATTACTCGGCAGCCAAAGCCGGTATGCACGGTTTCTCAATGGCCTTGGCGCAAGAAATGGCCACCAAAGGTGTGACGGTCAATACCGTGAGTCCGGGCTACATTGGTACCGACATGGTCAACGCCATCCGTCCTGACGTGTTGGAAAAAATCGTTGCTACTGTGCCGGTCAAGCGCTTGGGCAAGCCCAGCGAAATCGCTTCCATCATTGCCTGGCTGGCCAGTGAAGAAGGCGGTTATGCGACGGGCGCTGACTTCTCGGTCAATGGTGGGTTGCACATGGGTTAAGTCGATTCAGACTTGAGTTTTCAAACCCCGCCATGTGCGGGGTTTGACTTTTCTGGCTAGACACATCCAAACGATCTTCCTGGCTGGGATAATCCTTTCATGCTTGAAGTTATTTCACCTGTGTCAATACCATCCTTCAACCCATGGCGCTTATCGGTTGCACCCATGATGGATTGGACGGATCGGCATTGCCGATTTTTCCATCGACTGCTGACACGCCACACGCTTCTGTACACCGAGATGGTGACCACCGGTGCCTTGCGCCATGGCAGTGTTGAGCGTCATTTGCGCTTTAATGCCGAAGAACACCCTGTTGCCCTTCAACTGGGGGGGAGTGACACCGCCGATTTGGCGCATGCCGCCAAACTGGGGCAAGACTGGGGCTACGACGAGATCAACCTCAACTGCGGCTGCCCCTCAGACCGGGTCCAGCGCGGCGCATTTGGCGCGTGTTTAATGAACGAGCCTCAAACGGTGGCTGATGGCGTCAAAGCCATGCTGGATGTGACCGCTTTGCCCGTGACAGTCAAGCACCGCATAGGCCTTGACCGAATTGAGAGCTACGACTTTGTGCGCGATTTTGTGGGCACCGTCAGCGATGCGGGTTGCCGAGTGTTCATTGTGCATGCCCGCAATGCATGGATGGATGGATTGAGCCCCAAAGAAAACCGCGAAATTCCACCCCTGCGTTATGAACTGGCCTACCAACTCAAAAAAGATTTTCCATCCCTGACCATTGCCGTCAACGGAGGCATCAAAACCAATGACGACATTGCAATGCATTTGCAACATGCAGACGGCGTGATGATGGGTCGCGAAGCCTATTACAACCCTTGGCTGCTAACCACGTGGGATGCCGCGTTTTTTGGCGATAGCCATACGGTTCCCAGTCGTGATGATGTTGAAGAATCGATGGTCCATTACATGGAGCGAGCCTTTGCTGAAGACGGTTGCCCTTGGTATGCCATTGCGCGCCACATGTTGGGACTTCACCATGGTCAGCGGGGTGGTCGGTTATGGCGTCAGGTCTGGAGTAACCACAAACTCAAACCTTTGCCTCCCCGAGAGGTATTTGCCGTTGCACGCGAAGCTTTGTTGCGCGGTGCCGAAAAGCCGGTAAATGCCGACTGAATTGCTGCGCCAACAGGCGCATATCCGCTTGGCATTGCTGTTGATATGGATCACCCCCATGCTTTCGACAGTGAACCAAATCGCGGCGCGAATTGCCCCCGGAGTCGTTGCGCCCCATGTATTGGCCTTTGGCCGTTGGGGCATCGCGGGCTTGATACTGACTTGGTTGGCCCGTCGTGAACTTTGGCTTATGCGCGAGCACATCCGCGGCACGTGGTATCAGTCGCTTGTGTTGGGCGGTTGTGGGATGTGGATTTGCGGTGCCTGGGTGTACCTAGCGGGTGAAAGCACCAGCGCCATGAACATCTCACTTATTTATGCATCCTCCCCCGTGATGATCGCAGTGTGTTCAGTCTTGTGGCTCGGTGAGTACTTCACTAAACGTCAAATAATCGGTGTGGCGCTGTCCATGGTCGGCGTGACGCATGTGGTTGTGCGAGGTCATTGGTCCGCAATTGCGCAGGTTGAGCTGGTCACGGGGGATCTATGGATATTGGCAGCGGCTATTGCTTGGGCTGCCTATGCCTTGCTGCAAAAACATTGGCACAGTCCTCTCAGCGCCACCGCACGTTTAGCCACGATTTGCATGGGAGGTGTCGTGGTGTTAATGCCATTTACGATTTGGGAGTTAAGTTCATCGGCGACGCCGACGCTGGGTCTGCAGGCATACTTTTTGATCGGCTTGACCGCGTTGGTGCCAGGTTTGGGCGCTTATTGGATTTACGGATGGACTCAAAAAATACTGGGTACCAGTCGCGTGGCGGTAACACTCTATTTAGGGCCTTTGTACGCGGGCTTGGCCGCTTGGTTGGTGCTCAACGAGCCCTTGAGTTGGCATCATTTGGCCGGAGGTCTTCTGATCTTGTCGGGTGTTGGCTTGGTCATGGTCAATCAGAAAAAATCAAAGCTGGGTCATTCTGAATAAGCAAAGCTTTATTGCGCGGCTTGCAAGCCGTTCATAAAGTGGGTTGACATTTTTTGCGCAGCTAGCTCGGGTTGGCGTGATAACAGAGCTTGAACGATTTCTCTGTGCTCAGCCAGGGACTGTTCTATGCGACCTTCTTTCAGCAAAGAATGGTGGCGATTGAGCTTCATGACTTTGCGAAGATCGGCCACCATTTGATCTCGCCACCGGTTGTCAGCGATCTGAAGCAAAAGCATATGGAAGGCCTCGTTGATTTCAAAGAAGCGGTCTCGTTGAGCTACCGCATCTTCAAGATCCTTTTGCAAGGCCTGGATTTGTGCCCTTTGCAATTCGTTCGCGCTGGCTGCCACCACGCGGGCTGCATCGGA